>JAGQJP010000362.1 GCA_020430585.1 Myxococcales bacterium
AGACGGACTGATCGGTGTCTCAGGGTCTGTTCGTCGCTCGCGACCGGGCGTGCGCGCGCCGCTTCGTTGCAAAACCCAGAGCCTTGAGCCGTCGCGACAGCCAGCCGTCGACTCGCGACGCCGACGTGCCGAGGACGATCGACTGGTAGACGCCGACGAGTCGAACGAGGGCGCTGTCGACGCTCGTCGGCGTACCGATCCGTTCGAGCATTGGCGCGATCTGCTTGCGCCGGTGGTGTTGCGGCAGCACGGCGCGCAGCGCGGCGAGCAAGCGGTTGGCGAGCTCGGCCGGGGTGCCATCGTAGGCGGCCAGTGCCCTCTTCTGCTTGCGGATCGCCGTCGCCGTGTTGAACGAGCCGATGATCGACGCGTAGAGGTCGGCGCTCGTCGCCTCGCGAAACACCACGTAGCGGGCGAAGTAGCCCTTCTGTAGCGCCACGGGCCAGGTCAGCTCGCGGTTTTTCCCCGGTCCTGCGGGATCGTCGAAGATCACGCGATCCTGGTCGAGATGTTCGAGGCGCACGTAGTGGCTGTTTCTCGTCACCGACTGCACGGCGATCTGCGCCCCGCTCTGCAGCAGGGGAACGAGCTCGGCCATGATCGTCGCCTTGTCCCGCCGTTTTGGCGGGGTGCCCTTGCCGTCTTTCGACTTGATCCCGAAGTAGCTGCCGAGACCGCCGAAGTTCGGACCATAGGCGCTCTTCTTGATCGTCTGGGTCACGCGGTTCGGCTCACCGCCGACATGCTCGTACACCGAAACCAACATCAGGAACTCGGGCAACCGCAATGCCTCGAGCGCCGCGCGATCGGGATACCGCTTGGCGTCGATTCCCCGAGCGATGGCCAGCAGCCGATCCCAATCGCCCATGAAGTCGCGGGCCGACTTGCCGAGCCCTTCGAAGGCCATCGCCATCGAGTGAATGTGGCAGGTGATCGCGTAGTAGCGCTTGCTGTGCTTGGACGCCGTCCCGCCGAAGATCTTGTTGATCGGCAACCCGGCGGCCATCTGGCTATAGTAGGGCGAGAGGGCTCTGAGTCGGCGATGGAGCTTGGCCTTGAGGGCGACGAGGCGCTTTTGCGACAGACCCGTCGAGGCGCGGCTGAGTGAGGCCACCTGGCGGCGGGCGGCGGCGATGAAGGTGCGAAACTGGGTCCGCTCGGCCTCGCTGATCTCTTTGTGTCGGCGGAAGTGCTGGTGCGTTTCGCTGATGTCTTTGAGTCCTTTGACGCGGAGGTCGACGGTCGGCTTGCCGTTCGTCGTCGTCTCGAGCACCTGCATCTTCGTCTCGAAGTCGTGCAGCCGGCTGACGAGCTGTTGCAGCGCCACGTTCTTCGTGGCGGCGGCAGTGCGCGCCAACGCGGCGTGGTCGAGATCGCGCTCGGTCGTCTCGCGGGTCAAGATCCTCCGCGCTCGCCGTTGCGCGCCCTCCTGCTTGGCGATCAACTGGTAGGAGGGGCCACCGAGCCAGCCATCGACCGACTTTCCGCTCGCCAGCTGCCAGATCGCGATCAACCTCACGAGCGCCACGTTGATCTCCTCGGGCGTACCGTAGGATTCGGCGAGGGCGAGCAGCTTCGACGCCCGCGTGCCAGTCGGGTAGCGCGTCCGCAGCAGCCCGGGCAAGAGCGCCTGGAGTCGCCGAGAGAGCGCGACGACGGGAAAGTCGCTCGGCATGCGCTCGTCGTTCTGGCGCAAGGCCGCGTAGGTCTTCAATTTCCTCGTGACGAGACGCTCGAAGCTCGGTTTTCCGGCGAGCCGACGAGAGACGGTGCGCAGCCCGGCGCGATGCTCTCGCTCGCGTCGTCGCACGTGCCCCGCTGTCTGTGGCACCTTCGGCCGCTTCTCGCCTCCGAGGACGCCGCGGCTGTCCGAGGCTCGACGCGTTTGCCCGCCGGACGCCGGTGCCTGACCGGGCGGTACCTGTTGCCCTCGCTCGTGATCCCGTCGTTCTCTGTCGTTCTCGCTCATCGTCGCCCCCATTGTGCTCGCTCGAGCTACCTCGAGGATCGACGATCGCTATCTCGGGGTTCTCTCTCTTTTGGCAAAACCTCACCGACACGCTTGACCCGGCGAGCCGAACCTGCGACCATTCGGCCAACCAACAATCGGAGGACTCAATGCAAAAATCCCCGCTGCTCCTCATCGCCGCGCTCGTGCTGTTCGCCATTGCGGCGTGCTCATCGAGCTCGAGCACATCGACGAACGACGCGACGACGCCGGACACGACGGCGGACATGGACGCGACGACCTGCTTGGGCAGTGACGTCCTGGGCGTAGATCTCGACGACGACGCGGATCTCCAGGCGAATAGCTGCGGCGGAAGCTCGACGCCGATGACCACGTGCAGCGGCACGACCGCTGCGACCAAGGTGAGCTTCGTCTTCAAGTCCGAGCCCGGCGTCGGCGATCTGACCTGCAAGCTGAAGCACACGCTGAGCGCTGGTGACACGGTGCTCGACGAGCAGCGCTCACTGGAAGAGGGATACCCCCAAGGCGTCAAGATCATCCGGGTCTGGTCCGCGTCGGCGCCTGGCGAGCTGACGCTGTACACCTATGCGCCGCCGGTCGGTAGCTGGACGCCAACCACGCAGCCCGTCCCCGGAGAGGGCAACCAGCTCTCGCTCTTTCCGACCTACACCAAAGAGATGGCGCGCTGTCTCGGTCAAGATCCGGTGAGCTGCTTCACGACGTTCACCGCGACCGACGAGACCGACATGATCGACGGCAAGAGCTGCCGCTGGTTCCACTTCACGAGCAGCGCGACGGTGCGGGTCTGCGTGCCCATCGACTGCGAGACCCGCAGCACGCTGATGCCCCTCAAGCTCACCAGCCCCGGAGCGTCGGCGACCTGGACGAGCCTCAAACCCGACACCTTCGATGACGCCCAGGTCACGCCGCAGTGAGAACCCGGGTTCCGGTCTAGTGTGGGCAGCAGGGGGATGAGCGTGATCGCAGCCGGTACGCACCTCATCGATCTCGAGCACCTCGGCCAGCCACGGGCGATCGGCGCCTGTCTGCTGGACTGCGGGACGACGATGGCGCTCGTCGATCCGGGGCCGGGCGTCTCGCTGCCGACGCTGCTCCTCGGGCTGGAGGCGCTTGGGGTCGGGCTCGAGGCACTCGGCGCGATCCTTCTGACCCACATCCATCTCGACCACGCCGGCGCGACGGGGGCGCTGGTCCGACGCAACCCGGCGATCCGCGTCTTCGTCCACGAGCGCGGCGCACCCCACCTGATCGACCCCGAGCGACTGCTGCGCAGCGCCGCTCTCCTCTACGG
Organism: Myxococcales bacterium; assembly: GCA_020430585.1. Lineage (GTDB taxonomy): Bacteria > Myxococcota_A > UBA9042 > JAGQJP01 > JAGQJP01 > JAGQJP01. The sequence goes on from JAGQJP010000362.1 coordinate 3,282, forward strand.
AGAGGAGATGGATCGCCTCTGGGGAGAGTTCCTGGCGGTGCCACGGGCCAACGTCGCGCCGCTGGCTGGGGGCGAGACACTCGACATCGGCGATCGCCGGTTCGAGGTGGCGTACACGCCGGGCCATGCGTCGCATCACGTCTCCTACTTCGAGCGGGCGCAACGCCTCGCCTTCACGGGCGACGCCGCGGGATGCCGCATCAGCGACACGGGTTTCGTCCTTCCACCGACGCCGCCGCCGGACATTCACGTGCCGAAATGGCTCGCGAGCCTCGAGACAATCCGCGCTTTCGACGCCGAGTCGCTGGTCTTGACGCACTTCGGCCCCGTGGGAGATGCCGCCGCCCACCTCGATGCGCTCGCCGAGCGGCTGACGCGCTGGAGCAACCTGGTCAAAGAGGCGCTGCTGCTGAACGACAGCGATCGCGCGCGACTGGAGGGTGGCGACGACCCCGCGCGACTGGAGGGTGGCGACGACCCCGCGCAGCCGAAGGGTGGCGACGACCCCGCGCGGCTCGAGGGTGGCGACGACCGCGCGCTGATCGCGGACTTCGAGGCGCGTGTCGTCGACGAGATGGCGGCCAACCTCGATCCGGCCGCCCTCGCCGCGATGAGACACGCCGCGCCGCCGGCGACCTACTGGGCGGGGTTGGC
>JAGQJP010000363.1 GCA_020430585.1 Myxococcales bacterium
CTCCTCGAGGTTCTTCGCCTCGTTCAGGTAGTTCGTCTCGCGCTTGAGGACGTCGTCGACCTGGTCCATGATCCGCTCGATCCGCGCCACCGGCACGAACCAGCCGTAGACGCGCAGCGCCAGACGCAGGATCTTGAGGTCCATTCGAACGATCCGATCGATCCCGGGGTAGAGCACCTTGACCGCGACCGGCTGGCCGCCGGGGAGGGTCGCGCGATGCACTTGGCCGAGGGAGGCTGCCGCCTCGGGTTCACGGTCGAAGCTCTCGAAGATCTCGTCGACCCCCTTGTGGTGCTCGCGCTCGATCGCCCGCTTGATCGCCGAGAAGGGCTTGGGCGGCACGGCGTCCTGCAGCTTCTCGAGCTGGCGAATGTAGACTTCGGGCAAGAAGCTGCCCATCACGCTCAGCACTTGCCCCATCTTGATGTAGACGCCCTGAAGGCGCAGCATCCCCGTATAGAGCCGAATCGAGTTCTTCTGATGCACCAGCTCAGCCTTGGTTCGCATCTTCTTGCGTCCAAAGAGCTTGATCAGCGCGAAGAGCCAGAAGTAGCTGAGGGCGATACGCCCGAAGAAGAAGAAGCCACGTGTCAGACGAATCATTCGAACCCCTGGTCGTCGGCGAGATTCGACTCGCCGCTGCTCGATAGCATCTTGTGCACGAGCTCACTCCACTCGCGAGGATACTGCACGAAAAACCGCACGCGATAGTGCGCGGTCTCGATCAACAACCCGTTGCCGCCATGATAGGCCACCTTCGCGGCGTCACCGGCGCTGAGCACGATCTTCGGATAGCCCATCACGAAGACGACGAGCTTGCCGCGGGTGAGCACCAGCGCCGCGAAGCACGCCTTCGGCATTCCCTTTCCCGAAGCGCGCCAAGCGAAGACGTGCGAGGCGAAGGCCTCGATCGTCCCGGGCACCTGTGGCACGCGCCCCATCGCGTAGATGAACGCTCCCAATGCAAGCAACGTACAGGCAACCACCGCAATCACGAGCCGAACTCCCTACTCTTCGGCGAGGCTCGTGGCCTTCGCCGTCGACACGTCGAGCTCCCCTTCGCTGCGGGCGATGATCCTCGCGCCCACCGCGTCTCCCCACACGTTCACCGTGGTGCGGCACATGTCGAGGACGCGATCGATCCCGACGAGGATGCCGATCCCCTCCAGGGGCAAACCGACCGAGCGGAGCACGATGATCATCGTCACGAGGCCCGCGCTCGGCACACCCGCGGCGCCGATCGCCGCCAGCGTCGCGGTGAGGAAGATCACGACCTGCTGGACGAAGCTCAGGTCGATCCCGTAGACCTGCGCGATGAACATCGCCGCCACCGCCTCGTAGAGCGCCGTGCCGTCCATGTTCACCGTCGCGCCGAGGGGCAAGACGAAGGACGAGACGCGGTTCGAGACCCCTGCCTCTTCGACACACTCCATCGTGACCGGCAGCGTGGCGCTCGACGAATCGGTCGAAAACGCCGTCATCAGCGCGCGCGCCATCTGGTGGGCGTAGCGCCAGGGCTCGATCCCGCCGAAGACCCAGAGGATCGTGCCGAGGGTCAAGACGCCGTGAAACAGCAGGCCGACGATCACCGTGACGACATACTTGAACAGCGTCGCGAAGAGGTCGATTCCCAGCTCGGCGACCGTCGTCGCCACAAGGGCGAGGACGCCGA
>JAGQJP010000364.1 GCA_020430585.1 Myxococcales bacterium
AGATTCGAAAGCTCGGCAAGATCCGCGTCGAGGGCCGCGAGTACGTCGTCAAAGACGGCGAGATCATCTCGATTCGGTTCAATGTCTGATTGATCTTTGCGCCCGCCTGTGATTTTCTTATTATCTATCGTACGTTCGCGGCGCACGGCAGCGACACGCCCCCTGCGTTCGCGGCGCACGGCGCCGAACCACCGCCAGCCACGTTGGAGCACGAAGAAGACGCACCATGGCGAGTAAGAAGTCGAGCGCGGCATCGACGCCATCTGGCCAGCCGCCACAACCAGAAACGCTGTACCGCGACTCGATGGCGCACCTGGCCGACGAGATGCGCGCCTTAAAGCTGCTGATCGCCCTGCGTGTTCACGAGTTGCGCAAGGAGCACGCCCTCAGCCCGAGCGAGTATCGGGGCATGTTCCTCGCCGACCACGAGGTCCGCGCCTTTCTCGGCGAGGCCCAGGAGGACGTCGGGCCGCTCACGGACATCAACGTCAGCCGCGAGCGCTACATCGAGATCACGCGAGCGATGTCGAACCGGGTGCAGCGCTCGCTCGACGCGGGTGTCTATCTCGCGCTGCCGATCTTGATGCACCGCTTCTCGCTTCACCCGATGGAGCTCAAGGTGCTGCTCTTGGGCTTGGCTGTCGATCTCGACCAGAACTTCAAGCGCATCTTCGCCTTCGTTCAGAACAACGTCTACAAAGAGAACCCATCGGTCGAGTTGATCACGCGTCTGCTCGCCTTCACGCCCGAAGAGCGGATCCTCTGTCGCCGGATCTTCGCGCCCGATGCGGCGCTTCGGCGCAACAACCTGATCATGTTCAAGTCGGTGGCGATCGAGACGCCGTTGCTCACCGAAGAGTACGTCGTCTCGCGCAACGTCGTGAACTTCGTGCTCGGCTCGGTCTGGCTCGAGGACGACACGCGCTATTTCGCGGCGATTCGGACGCCCGAGGCGGACGTCGGGTCGACCTACGTCCCGCCCATGGTGATGGCGGGAATCGAGCGGATCATCGACTTTCACGCCGACTTCGAGCTCCAGCGCCCGATCCCGATCGGCGCGGCGTCGGTAATCAAGAACGGTGCGCTCCTCTTCTTCACCGGCGAGCCGGGCGGCGGACAAGAGCAGCTCGCCCATTCGATCGCCTACCGCCTGAACAAGCGGGTGATCCACGCCGACGTTCGCCGCTACTTCTTCTGCCCCGAGCGCCAGTCGCGGCACATGGTCGCCCTCTTCCGCGACGCGCGAATGTTCAACGCCGTCCTCTGTCTGGAGAACCTCGACGCGATCAACGCGCCCGAGAACTACTATGAAAAACGCCGTCTGATCGAGCTGTTGCGCGACTTCATCGGGATCGCGATCGCGATGAGCAGCAAGCCGATCGACATCGACACCGAGTTCGGCGAGAAGCTCTGCTACAAGGTGCACTTCGAGATGCCGATGGTCCGCGTGCGCGAGGACATCTGGCGCCACCTGGTCGAGAAGGACGCGGGCCTCTACGAGCGGATCAACCTACACTTCCTCTCGCGCTACCACCAGATCTCGATCGGCTCGATCCACGGCGCGGTGCGCAGCGCGATCGATCACGCGCTGCTGAACCGAGGCCCCGGGACGGCGGTGACCACCGAAGATCTGCAGATCGGCTGCCGCGCTCAGATGAACCGCAAGCTCGCCTACCTGGCGACGTTCGTCAAGCCGACCTTGAGCTGGGATCTGCTCGTCCTGCCCGATGAGACCGTCGAAGTTCTGCAGGAGATCGTCGCCTTCGGCCGGCTACGGCAGACCGCCTATACCGATTGGGGCTTCGAGAATCGCCTCGTCGTCGGGCGCGGGCTCGGCGTGCTCTTCTCGGGCCCGCCGGGGACAGGGAAGACGATGGCGGCGGGGATCATCGCCAAAGAGCTCGACCGCGATCTCTACAAGGTGAACCTGGCGAGCACGGTCTCGAAGTACATCGGCGAGACCGAGAAGAACCTCGAGCGCGTCTTCGAAGAGGCGAAAGAGTCCAACTCGATTCTGCTCTTCGACGAGGCGGACAGCTTGTTCGCCAAGCGCTCCTCGGACATCAAATCCTCGACCGACCGCTACGCCAACCTCGAGGTCAACTACCTGTTGCAGAAGGTCGAGGAGTTCGAGGGGATCTGCATCCTGACGACCAACCTCGAGCACGGCATCGACAAGGCCTTCATCCGCCGCCTCAACTTTCGCGTGCGTTTCCCGTTTCCGGAGGCGGAGTTCCGTTCGAAGCTCTGGAGGAGCATGCTGCCCAAGGACACGCCCGTCGAGAAGCGGATCGATTTCGACTACCTGGCTCACAAGTTCTACAAGCTCTCGGGGGGGAACATCAAGAACGCCGTGCTCCGTGGGGCGATCCTCGCCCTCGGCGAAGACGTCCCCGTCGGCACGAGGCACCTCGACCTCGCCGGGACCAAAGAGTGCCGCGAGATCGGCGCGCTCTGGAAGGTCCATCTCCAGCTCGACGACTGGGTCTCGGGGGAGTACGAGCCCGAGGACGAACAGAGCGCAGCCGAGTCGGCGGGAGCCGCCGAGAAAGAGAGCGACACCGCGGAGTCCGCGAAGGCAGGACTCGAGGCGGGAGAAACCGGTGTCGGAGCCCGTCCAGAGCCCGTCGGCGGGGGGCACTGAGCGTTCGGTGCTCGCCGCCCTCTTCGCGAGCGTTCGCTGACGGGGGCCACTCGGCGTTTGTCGGCTGGGGGCGGCGGCTCGCGCGACCTACTTCTTGCGGGGTGGCTTCTTCGGGATCGGCGTCTTCTTCTCGTTGTCCGACGTCTCCCAGTGATCGATCTTGCCGTCACCGTCCTTGTCGACGCCGATCCGGTCGATCGTGCCGTTCGAACGGTAGTAGATCCAAGTGTCGACTTTTCCGCGGCCATGGGTGTCGCGCTCGATCCGCGACAGGCGACCATTCTTGAAGTACTTCCAGACGTCCATCTTCTCGTCGAAGTTGAGGTCCATCTCTTTGAGGACGATCTTCCCGTTTTGATAGTGCGTGATCGAGTCGATCTTGCCGTCGAAGTCGAGGTCCATTTCGACTTTGCGCAGCTCGCCCGTCTTCGGGTCGTAGAAGCGCCAGATATCGGTCTTGCCATCGAAGTTGATGTCGAGCTCGGTGCGGATCAAGCGCTTCTCTCGGCTGCCCTTGGGGCCGACCATCTTGTAGACCCGAACGACGTCGGTCTTGCCGTCGCTGTTGAGGTCGAAGCGTTCGATGATCTCGCCCTTTTTCGAGACTCGAACGGTCTTGCCGAGGCTCAGCCCGAGCGAGTTGTCGTCCTTGTCGGTCTTGCCCTTGGAACCGCTGCAACCAAAAAGGAGAGCCGCTATGAACATCGTGGCGGCTAGTCTCATCGCCTCCTCCTGAACCGAAAGTCGCGAGAATCGGGAAGTTTTAGCGCTCTATTGAGGATAGCCCCCGGCTCGAACCATTGTCAAGCTGATTGACAAGGCGCGGGCCTTCTCGTAATGTACCCAGACAAGCACCGAAAACCACAAGCATATCGAGCGATCCGTGCGGCGAAAAATCTCAACGACGGTCTACCTCACCGCCGAGCAGCGCGAGTTGCTCAAACGGCTGCACGATCGGACGAAGGTCCCGATCGCTGAGTACATCCGCGAAGGGATCGATCTCGTCCTGGAAAAGAACCGGCACCTTTTACCCGGCCAATTGCCCCTCGGTTTGGCCAGTCCCAGCCGCGACGAGCCCAAGAGCTGAGCGGGTCTCGCGATTGACTTCCCTTGGCTTAGTTTGTATAAGGGGAAAAATTGCCGCGGGGACGGGATGGGAACGGGAAAAGAAAAACAAACCAAGCGGCGAGAGCTCGTCCGTCGCGCCCGTCATCTGCACAAAGAATCACTACGACTCCTCCGCAAGCAGAAGAAGAAGTTGGCCGACGCCGTCGTTGCAGAGCTCGACGCGCTGAACGAGCAGCTCCGCTCGACGCTCGCGACCTTCGACGAGAAGACGAGCGATGTTCGAGCGTTGGAGAAGCTTTGCAAGGACCTCGACGCCAAGCTGCAGGAGCACCTCGGTTTCGCCCGCAAGTCGACGACCCGCGAGACGGTCGAGTCGATCCTCTGGGCGGTCGTGATCGCGCTGCTGATCCGCGCTTTCATCATCGAAGCCTTCAAGATTCCGTCGGGCTCGATGATCCCGACGCTCCTGGTCGGCGACCACATCTTCGTCAACAAGTTCGTCTACGGCGTGCGGGTGCCCTTCACCAACTACAAGCTCTTCACCGTTCGCAATCCGCGCCGCGGCGAAGTGATCGTCTTCGAGTTCCCAGGCGATCCGAAGGACCCGGAGAACGCGGACAGCTTGGGAAAAGACTTCATCAAGCGCGTCGTCGCGATCCCCGGCGATCGGATTCGCCTCGAGAACAATGAGCTCTACATCAACGGGAAGAAGGTGCCGCACTCCGTTCCGCGACGCGGGCCCTGTGGAGATTTGACCAACGACGACCTGACGAACACCGAGTGTCGCCGCGACGATACCTGCTACCTCGTCGACAGCAAGCTCGACGGTCACACCTTCCGCTTCCAATATCGAACGGGTGACACGCCGGACAGCCGCTGTCGGCTCAACACCGCGACGTTCCCGGCGATGGAGCACTACCGCAAGTTTCGCGGCCGCGGCGAGATCACCGTCCCCGAGGGGCACGTCTTCGTGATGGGCGACAACCGCGACAACAGCCGCGACAGCCGCTACTGGGGGTTCGTGCCGTTCAACGTGATCAAGGGCAAGGCGCTGATCGTCTGGTGGTCGAAGGATCCCACCGCCGGGGTCTTCTCGGGGGTGCGCTGGCGGCGGATGTTCTCCCTGATTCACTAATCCATACGGAGCAAATCCATGGTGTTGAAGGAGAAAGCGATTGTGATGGAGGCCGAGGCCATCCGTCAGGCGTTGATCCGCATCGCCGACGAGATCGCCGCCCAGCGGCCCGAGGAGCTGGTCCTCGTCGGGATCCACACGGGGGGCGTGCCGCTGGCGCGACGGCTCCACGCGAGGCTCCGCGAGGTGACGGGCGTCGAGGCGGCGCTCGGGATGGTCGACATCACGCTCTACCGCGACGACGTCTTCGTCGGGCTGCCCCAGCCGATCATCGGCGAGACGGTGATCCCCGAGGGGACGCTCAACGGCAAGCAGGTCGTGCTCGTCGACGACGTGCTCTACACGGGTCGTACGGTCCGTGCGGCCCTCGATGCGCTGATCGACTTCGGCCGGCCGCGCTGGGTCAAGCTGGCGGTGCTCGTCGACCGTGGCCACCGCGAGCTGCCGATCCGCGCCGATTTCGTCGGCGTGACGCTCGAGACCACCCGTCAACAGTCCGTGAACGTGCAACTGGAAGAAGTATCGGGTCAAGACCGCGTCTTGCTCCTCGAGCAGGCGTAGGTCGACGAGGGACCAGAAGATGGCGATGCATGGAACACTCGATCATTTGTTGGGCCTAGAGTTGCTGCCGGCCGAGCAGATCGTGGAGATCCTCGACCAGGCGGACAAGTTCAAAGAGATCAACCAGAGAAAGATCAAGAAGGTCCCGACGTTGCGCGGTCTGACGGTGATCAACTTCTTCGCCGAGAACTCGACGCGCACGCGGATGTCCTTCGAGATCGCGGGCAAGCGCCTCTCGGCGGACACCGTCAACTTCAGCGCCTCGGGATCGTCGTTCGCCAAGGGCGAGACGCTGCTCGACACGGCGAAGAACCTGGCGGCGATGCACCCCGACATCATCATCTTGCGCCACGCGATGACGGGAGCGCCGCACTTTCTCGCCAAGCACGTCGACGCGGCGATCGTCAACGCGGGCGACGGCGCCCACGAGCACCCGACGCAGGCGCTGCTCGACATGATGACGATCCGCGAGCACAAGGGGCGCCTCAAGGGCCTGGTGGTGGCGATCGTCGGCGACATCACGAACAGCCGCGTCGCCCGCTCGAACATCTTCGGGATGACCAAGCTCGGTGTAGAGGTCCGCGTCTGCGGCCCGGCGACGATGCTACCGATCGGGATCGAGCGCCTCGGCGTCGAGGTCTTCCACGACATCGACCGTGCGGTGACGGGGGCGGACGTGGTGATGATGTTGCGGATCCAGAAGGAGCGCACCTCGGATCCGCTGTTTCCCAACGACCGCGAGTATTCGCGCTTCTTCGGCCTCAACGCACGCCGCCTGGCGCTGGCGAAACAGGACGTGCTGGTGATGCATCCCGGGCCGATGAACCGCGGCGTCGAGCTGGCGAGTGACGTCGCCGACGGGCCCTGGTCCGTGATTCTCGAACAGGTCTCCAATGGCGTCGCCTTGCGCATGGCCGTGCTCTATCTCTGCGCCGCGCAGCGACTGAGCGAGTAGGGGGAACAGACAATGCGGATACACATCGTCGGCGGGCGCGTGATCGACCCCGCCTCGGGAACCGATCGCGAGATGACCGTCGTCCTCGACGGCGGCAAGATCGAGGCTCTCGTCCCCGCGGGTGAGCGGATCACCAGCGAAGTCGGGTTCCAGAAGCTCGACGCCAGCGGATTGTGGGTCGTGCCCGGGCTGATCGACATCCACGTCCACTTCCGCGATCCCGGCCAAGAGTACAAGGAAGACATCTACAGCGGCAGCCTGGCGGCCAACGCGGGCGGGTTCACCACCTGCTGCTGCATGCCGAACACCAAGCCGATCAACGACAACGCCCAGATCACCGAGTACATGATCCGCCGCGCCGAGCAGGTCGGGCTGATCCATCTGCACCCCGTCGGCGCGATCACCGTCGGCTCGGCGGGCGAGCAGCTGGCGCCGATCGGCGAGCTGGTCGCCGCTGGCTGCGTCGGGATCACCGACGACGGGCGCTGCGTGCAGAACGCCAACGTGATGCGACGGGCCCTCGAGTACGCCAAGAGCTTCGGCGTCCCCGTGATGGTGCACTGCGAGGACGACCACCTCTCGCAGAAACACCCGATGCACGAGGGCTTCTATTCGACCAAGCTCGGGATCAAGGCGCAGCCCGCGGCCGCGGAGGACGTGATGGTCGCCCGCGACCTGATCTTGGCCGAGCTGACGGGTGGGCGTCTGCACGTCACGCATCTATCGACGAAGAAGGGCGTCGAGCTCGTCCGTCGGGCGAAAGAGGCGGGCG
>JAGQJP010000038.1 GCA_020430585.1 Myxococcales bacterium
TACACGATGGAATACGTCGACGGGATCGACTTCCTGAGCTACGTCCGCGGGCTCGATCGCTCGGAGATCGAATCACAGGTCGAGCGAGCGGCGGCGTTGAGCGCCGCCGAGACCGCGGATCTGAGCGATCTGGCAGCGATGGAGTCGACGATCGATGGCGAGGAGAGCGATTTGCCGAGCGTCGCGGCGCGCGCCTGTGACGAAGATCGACTGCGCGCCGCCAGCCGCCAGCTCGTCGAAGCGATCCTCGCGGTCCATCACGCAGGGAAGGTGCACCGAGACATCAAACCCGCGAACGTGCTGGTCACCGACGATGGCCACGTGGTGCTGCTCGACTTCGGTTTGGTCACCGATGGTGGCGTCGAAGAGTCGCACTCCACCGTCGTCGGCACCGCGCTCTACATGGCGCCAGAGCAGGCGCTGAAACAGGGCGTGACCCCCGCCGCCGACTGGTACAGCTTTGGCGTGATGCTCTACGAAGCGCTCACGGGTGTGACGCCCCACTCTGGTGGCGGGGCGATCGAGATCATGATGAAAAAGCAGCAGTTCGAGCCGCCGCCTCCACGCAGCCGCCTGCCGAGCGTCGCCCGAGACCTCGACGCGCTCTGCACCGATCTGCTGCGGATCGATCCCGAGAAGCGCCCGCGAGCCTCCGAGATTCTCGAGCGGCTCGGCGTCGACGTGCGGCGTAGCTCGAAGCACATCCGCATCACCAGCAGCGCGGGCAGCGACGACGGTGCGCCCTTCGTCGGCCGTCGCTCGGAGCTCGATTTTCTCGAAACGGCCTACGCCCGGTGCCTCGGGGGCACGTCGGCGACAGTCTTCGTCACGGGCGAGTCGGGGGTTGGCAAATCCGAGCTGATGCGCCGCTTCGCCCGCGAGCGAAAGCGCGCCGACCGCGAGCTCGTGGTCTTCTCGGGGCGCTGCTACGAGCGTGAAACGGTGCCGTACAAAGCGTGGGACGGGATCGTCGACCAGCTCGTCCAGTTCATGTTCAAGCTCACGGCGAGCCAGATGTCGTCGCTCTTGCCGCTGCGCGCGCACCTTCTGCCCGAGCTCTTTCCGACGCTCAATCGCGTCGACGTCATCGCCGGCGCGCCACGGGAGATGCGGACCATCGCCGACCCACAAGAGCGGCGGACCCGAATGTTCGAAGCGTTCCGTGAGCTCTTCTTGCGCTTGGCGCAGCGGCGACGCGTGATCCTGGTGATCGACGATTTTCAATGGGTCGACGCCGACAGCCTGACGCTGCTCGACCAGCTGATGAATCCGCCCGACGAGCCGCCGCTGCTCTTGCTCGTCACCTCTCGGCTGCCCGAAGAGGGCGACGTCGCCGAGCTCCCGGGCCACGACCTGTTGCGTGGCGAGGTGCACCACCTGCGCCTCGGGGCGCTCTCACCCGAGAGCAGCCGCGAGCTCGTGCGTCGCCTCTCGTCGCGCGCCCAGTTGGACGATGGCCTGAGCGACACGATCGCCAGCGAGGCGGGCGGCCACCCGCTGTTCATCCGCGAGCTGGCGCTCTATGTCGACGCGAGCGGCGCTCCGGCGGAGTCGCTGGGCAAGCTCGACGACGCTCTCTGGGCGCGGATCGAGCTGCTCGACGGCCTCTCGCGCAATCTGGTCGAGGTGCTCTCGGTGGCAGGCACGCCACTGCGGCAGCACGCAGCGGCGATCGCCTGCGACATGTCGTACGCCGACTACGAGCGCGCTTGCGGCGTCTTGCGCATCGCCTCGTTCGCGCGGACCTCGGGCCCACGCGAATCCGACACGGTCGAGGTCTACCACGACCGCGTGCGCGAGGCGGTCGTCGCGAAGCTCTCGGCCGAGAAGCTGCGGCGGTTGCACTACCGGATCGCGATCGCCCTCGAGCGCACCGAGCCCGGAGAGCATGCGGCCCAGGCGCTCGTCCGCCACTTCGAGGCGGCGGGCGAGAACGAGAGGGCGGCGCAACAGGCGGCGAAAGCGGCGGCCCAGGCGAATCGCGCGTCGGCGTTCGAGCGGGCCGTCGAGTTCTATCAGCTCGCCCTGAAGCTCGGCCGCTACGACGACGCCTCGCTGCGAGCGCTGCAATTCCAGCTGGGCGAAGCGCTGGCCAACGCTGGCCGGGGCGCCGAGGCCGCCGAAACCTTCGATCGCGTGGCCAACGTCGCCGACCCGGCGATTCGTCTCGAGTGCCACCGACTCAGCGCCGAGCACCTCTTGATCAGCGGACACCTCGACCGCGGGATGGCCGCCGTCGACTCGCTGTTGCACGAGATCGGTCTCGAGCTCGCGCGAACGCCCCGCCGCTCGCTGATGGCGCTTCTGTGGTACCGCTTTCGCCTGCGCCTGCGCGGTATGCGCTGGCCAGACAAGCACGAGAGCGAAATTCCGCGGGCCGATCTGATCAAGCTCGACGTCCACAAGGCGGTCGCCTACGGGCTCGCGCTGGTGGACAATATTCGCGGCGCCGAGTACAACTCGCGCTACCTGCTCCTCGCGCTCCAGGTCGGGGACGTCGATCGAATTGGCCGGGCGCTGGGGACCGAGATCGTCTTCCTCGCCTCTCAGGGCGGCCGCGGCGCGAGACGAGCCAAGGAGCTGGTCGGCGTGCTGGCGACGATCGCCGAGCGCACGAAGAACCCCTTCCATCAGCTCTGGCTGACGCTCGGCCGCGCGGTCTTCGACTACTTCGCCGGCCGCTTCCGCGCGACCGCCGAGGCGGGTGAGCGCGTCGACCGCGACTACTACGCCCTCGAGGGGACGCGATACGAGGTCAACAACTCACGCCTCTTCCGCATCTTCAGTCTCGGCCACTGCGGCGAGTGGGCGGAGTGCGACCGGCTGGCCAACCAGTTCATCCGCGACGCGATTCGGCGCGGCGACCGCTACGTCGAGACGACGATGCGGCGCTATACGAGCTTCCTCTGGCTCGCTCGAGACGACGTCGACGGCGCCAAGCAGAACCTCGAGCGGGCGACCTGGCTGCCACCCGAGGGAAAGTTCCACTTTCAGCACTGGTACGAGCTCGAGGCGCGGGTCGAGCTGGTCCTCTACACCCGCCGCTGCCCCGAGGGACGGGCGGAGCTCGCGGGGCTGATCAATGGCTTCAAGCGCTCGATGCTCCTGCGAATCCAGCTCGTTCGCTCGGTCTTTCTCTGGGCCGAGGCTCGCCTGTTGCTCGGCTCGCTGCGCGACCCAGCGGTCGACCGCGCGGCGACCCTGCGCAGTGTCGCCCGCAATGCTCGCCGCCTCGCCAAGGAGGGCGTCTCGTATGCGCGACTTTATGCGATGTTGCTCAACGCGGCGCTCCAGCTGCAGCGCGCTGATTCGGAATCCGCCCGCGAGACCCTTTCGAGCGCTGCGAGCTACGCCGCCGAGGTCGAGATGAACGCGATTGCCGCCGCCGCGCGGTTTCGGCTCGGTCTCCTCCAAAGGGGCGCCAAGGGCGACGAGATGGTCGCCGAGGCGATGGATTTCTTCCGCGCCCAGGGCGTCGCCTGCCCCGAAAAGATGGTCGAAGTGCTCACTCCCGGCTTCGCCGTCGCTGAGGCGCCCGGATCCTGAGTTGTGCTGCCACCACGCGATGCCGCGCGGCACGGTCAGACGAAAGGCCGAGTTCAAGCGCCGCTCCTCGATCCGCATGCAGAGCCGAGCGGCGCAGCGCGCGTCGGCGATCATCACGTACAGCGCATCACTCGTCTCCTTCGGGTCGGTCGAGCACGGACTCGAGCGTCTGCGCGACGAGCTCCATGCTGAAGGGCTTGGGCAGCACGCCCGCTGCGCCGTGTGCCCGATGGTCGGCCATGATCGGGTCGTTGGAGTAGCCGCTCGTGATGATCACGGTCTGAGTCGGCTCCACGGCCAGGAGCTTGGCCAGGCACTCTTTGCCGCCCATGCCGCCTGCCACGGTCAGATCGAGGATCACGCAGTCGTAGGGCTCGTTCGCGCGTCGGGCCGCCGCGTGCATCGCCAAGGCCTGCTCGCCGTGCTCGGCAAGATCGGCGCGGTAGCCGAGTCTTCTCAGAATATGTGCCGCGATCTTGCGCACCGTTCGGTCGTCGTCCATGAACAGCACCTTCCCGCTCCCCTGGGCGGGCCGCCGCGGCGGGGGTTGGGGAACGGCTGTCGCCTCGCTGGCGGGGAGGTAGACGATGAAGCAGCTGCCCTCGCCGAGCTCGGAGCTGACCTCGATGTGACCGCCGTGGCGCTTGACGATCGAAAAGCAGGTCGTCAGCCCGAGGCCGCTGCCCTTCTGCTTGGTCGAGAAGAAGGGGTCGAAGATCTTGGAGAGATGTCCGGGAGGGATCCCCAACCCCTGATCGATACAGCGAATGCGCACGTACCGTCCGGGCTCGCAGGGGACCGGCCTCGGCTGCGTCTCGTCCAAGACGATGTTTTCGGCCTCGATCGTGATCGTGCCGCCATCGGGCATCGCCTGGTCGGCGTTGATCACCAAGTTGTTGAAGACCTGGCCGAGCTGGCCCTCGTCCGCTTCGACGTGCCACAGCGTTGCTGGCAGCTTCAGCCGATGGCTCACGTTCGAGCCGCGCAAGGAGAAGCTCGCCGCATGATCGAGCACCGCGCTGAGATCGACCACCTGTTTGATCGGCTCGCCGCCTCGGGCGAAGGTGAGCAGCTGCGAGGTGAGCTTTTCGGCTTGGCGACAGGCGTTCTCCGAGTCCTTGAGATAGCGCCACTGCTCACTGCCGACCTCGGCCGCCATCCGCGCGAGCTGGATGTTGCCGTACAAAGAGGTCAGGATATTGTTGAAATCGTGGGCAATCCCACCCGCCAGCTCGCCGATCGACTCGAGCCGTTGCGCCTTGTTGAGCTCCTGTTCGAGCGCGCGCTTTTCGGTCAGGTCGCGCACGATCGTCAAGATCCGCGTCACCTCGCCGTTCTCGAAGACCGGGATCTTGCGCGTCTCGGCGCAGACCTCCTGGCCGCCAATCCGGTAGGCGTGCTCGGTCGTGATCGGCCTGCCGTCGGTGAAAATGCGGCCGTACTCGTCCAACGACTTCTGGGGAATGTACGGCAGCGCCTCTGGCAGCTTGCGCCCGACGATTTCAGGGTCGAATCCGCGGGCCTCGTGGTTCTTCCGGAAGGATCGATTGGCCAGGACGAGGGTCATCTCGCGGTCGACGGCGATCAGCGAGTCTTCGAAGGCATCGATCGTCGAGCGGTACTGCTCTTTCGAGCGATCGACGGCCTCTTCGGCCAGTTTCAGCTCGGTGATGTCGTAGCTCAGGACGATGATCCCGACCACCTGCTCGCCCCCGTCGCGATCGGGAATGTAGTGGACCTTGATCCAGCGGGTGCCCTGGGCGATGTTGAAGCGGTTGACGTACGAGGCGCTGCGGCCTTGGCGCACCTCGTCGATGTAGGGCAGGGCGAAGTGATAGTTCTCTTCGCCGATGATCTCGCGAATATGGCGCCCGACGATCTCCTGCTGGGGCCGCCGAAACGCCTCCTCGAAGCGCTTGTTGACCAAGCGGTAGCGCAGATCGGCGAGCGTGACGTAGGCCACATAGGCTGGCACGCTGTCGATGATCAGGGTCAGTCTCGAGGTCTCGGTCAACGCGCTCCCCGCCGGTTCTGCCGTCCAACGTATCAGTCCATTATACGGAAGATCGCGCAGAAGGCCATCCCCTGCCCGGCGCCGCGTTCTAGTAGCGCACGCCAAAGGCGAGACCGTATGTCGACGGCGCGATGATCGGGGCAACGGCGAGGCGCGGCTTGGTGTTCAGGCGGCTGCGTTCGGCGGGGCTGAGCCGGGCGATCTCCATCTCCCGCGGCAGACGCCAGATGTCGACGATCTCCGCGATGCGAAGCACGCCCATCAGGATCGCCCCACTGACGATCAGACCGATCCCGACCTTGCTGTCTGGGTTCTCCGAGTCATGCAAGAACCCTCCGGCGAACAACCCCATTCCGACGGTCTCTCCGAGGGTGAAGATCCAGCCCGTCCTCGTCCAGCGGTTTTGCACCGCGTGGCCCAGGCCGAAGCCGACCAGCGTGCCGAGGAGTCCTCCGCCGACGAACTGGAACTGGCTGATCGAGACCTTCGACGAGAGCCGGATCGCCCCCTGCTGCGAGAGCGCGTCTCCAGAATCCAACGGGCCAGCCGCGACGGCTCGGGCCGAGACGAGCACGATGACGAGAGCGACGACGATACGGGAGAGTGTGAGCTTCATGGCTTTACCACCTTGGTTGCAAGTCCCCCGAGGGCATAGCAACAAGGGTGCCATCTGGTCCGACAAAGCCTGGCGCGGGTTTGCGTCCTCGCGCTGAAGGAGGGTCGCCGACAGTGGACGAGAGGTGCTCCTGGTTGTGGTAGCGCTCTACCGCAGCTGGTTGGTCCACGACAGCCGAGCAGGCGATGCGGAGTCGCAGGGCAGCGGTGCCGAGGCGAAGGCCGGCAGCGACGGATCGTCGACGATCGATCCCGCCTGCCGTTTCCCCCGCACGCTACCTGCGTTGCATCGGTTGGCAGAACCAGTGCTTCTTCTTCCGCTGAACGCCGAGCACGCACGCCCGTCTCAGCGTTTGGGCTGGTTCGAAATGGAGGCGCACCCGCAGCGTGTCGGCTCTCCCGATCTCGAGACGTCGCCCCAGCACCGTTGCGGCGTCCACCCGCTCGTTGACCGTCTTGCGACAGGGCGCGTAGCCTTTGTGGTCCATGCGCGTAATCGTGACCAGCAGCTCGACTAGCCCGCCCTGACGCCGCACCACCCGGTAGCGGCCGCGGGCGACCAGGCGCGTGTCTCCCCGGCGACGCGGACCGAGCTGCGTGCGCGAAAAGGTGAGGATGATCTGGTTCTCGCGTTGAATCTCGACACAGAAGCGATAGCGGCTGTACCCGTCTGGCGGTCCTTGCCAGTGGCCCGCTTTCAGCGGCGTCGTGGCGTTCGCCAGTCGAGGTAGCCCGAACACGCAAAGTACGAGAACCCATCCGCCGATCGCTCGCATCGTCGCCCCCTTTTGCTCGAGTATACACGCAAACGGCCCACACGGGTCGCCCCTGATCGCGGCGTTCGGTGGGACGGAGCAGGGCGACCTCGATCGACCCGGGGCGGTGCCGGATGCCGCCGATCCCACCCGGATCGCGATTGACCTACCGTCCGCAGATCCACTATGCTCGTCGAGGAACTGCTCGATCGAACGAACGCGTGAGGTTGGATGAACATGCTGTCACGGATACATATTCCGGTACCCACCGGCGGAAGCGCCGGTGAAACGGTACTCTATTTGGCCATCGCCGTGGCGCTCGTCTTCCTGAGCGTCCTCATACGCAGCTGGCTCAGGCGTAACGAGGCGCAGGGGGGCAAAGCCAGCGGCTTCCTCTTGGGCGCGGCGTTTCTGATCGGGGGGCTGATCGCGGCCTACCTGGCGGTCGATGAGACCTCGGCCAACTACGCCGCCCGCTACACAATCTACGCCGGGGGCGCGATTCTCGTCGGCTCGCTGATCTTCGTCTTTTCCGATTTCGCCCTGCCGGCGGTCGCGGCGTGCCTGTTCACCGGAATCGGCTTTCTGCTCAAACCGCTACTCCGCCCGATCCGCTACCCCCTACCCCTGGACTACGCCGAAGACAAACACCTGTTCTTCGTCGGCGTCGGTGGCGGGCTCGTGCTACTCTTGGTCGCCCTGTTGCTGATCAAACGCCGCCGGGCGCAGAACGGCTAGCGCGACGA
>JAGQJP010000365.1 GCA_020430585.1 Myxococcales bacterium
CTGCCCCTGGCCGGGGATCGGAATCGGGATCGGGATCGGGTTGACGCTGCAGTTCTGCGGAAATACGACGTCCGCGCTCGTGTACGGATTCGTCGCCGTCACGATCAGGCAACCGTTGTAGTTGTTGAAATCGAAGAGCGACGTGGTCAGCGGCGGCGTAAATCGCACCGTCACCGGGGTCAAGCTGCCCGGCGCCAGCCCCTCGGGCGTCGCGGGCGGGACACCGACGACCTTGAAGCCGTTCCCAGCCGAGATCTTCGCGCTCTTGAACGTGCAGAACCCCGAGCCCTTGTTGTAGATGTTGACCGGAAGGTCCTTGAACGAACCGCGCGGCACGATCCCGAAGTTCAGCACCTCGGGCACCAGCGCGATCTCGCAGTTCGGCTGGCCACCGCGCGTCACCTTGACCGGCACGTCGATCTCGGCGGCCGTCGGATCGTTCGAGGCGACTCGCAACGTCGCCGTCTCGGATCCGCTCGACCCTCCATTGTTGGTGAAGCTGACGTCGACCTGCACCGACTGGCCGGGTTGCAGCGTCCCCGGCGTCGGCGTGCTGCTCGTCGGACCGAATGCGTTGTTCTCGACGATCGAGAGCTCCGTCGGCGCCGTGGGGTTGACGAGGGTCACCGACGAGACGTCGAGGGGTAGCTCTCCGGCGTTGAAGAGCGTCACCGTGCCGGTCTTGGTCAAGCCCTGTGCGACCAGGCCGAGATCGATCGACGGCGGAACGACCTGCAGGCGGGGTGCCGCCGTGTGGCCCTTGATCTTGACCTGCAGCCGCGGCTCGTCGAAATCGTTCGAATCGAGAACGAGCGTTCCCTGGAGCTCTTCGACCGTCGTCGGCGCGAACTGGAGCTCGAGCGTCGAGGTCTCACTCGGCTTGATCGTCAGCGCTCCGCTCGGCGGGTTGACGATCGTGACGCTCTTGGGCGTGTCGATGCTGAGCGACGCGTTCGAGATCACCAGATCTTGGGTGCCGATATTCTTGATCGACACGCTGACGTTCTTGCTCTTGTTGATCTCGACGGCCCCGAAGTCGATGATTCCCGGTGCAACCTGGATTTCGGGCCCGGGCTCGGTACCGAGAATCAACACGTTGAGCTCGGGGTTGTTCGGATCGTTGGAGATCACGGAGAGCGACCCGGTGTCCTGCCCCCCCTTCGTCGGCGTATACTTCAATGATAGAGTGATGTTGGTCTTGGACGGAATCGCGATCGGCAGGCTCGGCATCGTCAGAATCGTGAAATCGGTCGAGGTGTTCGACGTCAGCTCGAGGCGTGTGACGACGACCGTGTCGGTCCCGAGGTTGAAGACGCGCACCTCGAGCTCCTTGCTCTGTCCGCTCGGCACCTCGCCGAAGTCGATCGGTGTGGGATCGACGATGAGCGTTTGCTCTGGCGCGCCGGAGAGCAAGCGCACCCGCCGATCCGCGACGCCCTGGACGTTGTGCTTGATCACGAGCCAGCCGGTGTCGAGCACGGCGTCCTTCGGCGTGAGGGTCACCTTGAACGTCGCGGTCTCTCCTGGTTTGAGCTCGACGGTGAGGTTTCCGTTCGGCCCTTCGACGCTGAAATCCGCGCTCGTGTCGCTCGAGAGCGAGGCGGTCACCTTCAACACACCCGCGCTACCGGAGTGCGTCACCACGACGTCCTGTGTCTCGGAGTCGAAGACGGCGATATTGGAGAAGCGTAGCGTCAGCGGCTGGACGAGAATATTGACGTCGGCGCTGCCGGAAATGCCGCTCTTGGAGCAGAACAGATTCGTCGTCGCCAGGTAGACGAGCGCAAGACCAGCCAGGACCGAGCGGAGTCGGCGGAGCATAGAGACACCTCGTGCGTTTGAAACGTCGTGTAACTGCGAACGTTCCGTCGGCGACGATGTCGGCTACCGGACGCGGGTCTCGATCCTTACGGCGTCAATTCCCCGAGAGCGCATCGAGATCGATCGGCGGTACGTAGTTCGGCGTCACGAGTGGCGTTCCGTCGGAATTGGACAGCTCCTGCACCGTTTGCGTCGACCAATCGATCGTTGCGACCTCCCAGAAATCGAAGCGTTGGAGCGCGGTCGGTTTCGTCTCGAGACGAAGCACACCGCGGATAAAGACCCGCACGGTCGCTTTCACATCACCGTACGGCTTGCCCAGCGGAGACTGCTGCCCCGGATCGCGCCAATAGTGGACGCCGATTCGGTAGACCAGATCCTCTGGGTTGTTCATATTGAGGTTCTCGGGACCGCCGCCATCCGAATCGTCGCGGTCGAGCGAGGGGTCGTTGTCGAAGTTCGGATTCAGAAGACCCCAGTTCGGGTTGAGGTTGTACCAGAACACGTCGTATTCGAGGTCGAACCATCCCGTCGCCAGCGGATGCTTGAAGTGCAAATCGAGGTCCGTCCCGGCGTTCGGACCCTCGTCGAATTCATCCGGGTCACCTGGGGTCTCCCACACGAGCTCGACGTGGATGTCTTGGATCGGATTGACGTTGATCGTCACCTCGGCGGGCTCGCAGCTCTTCTGTCCGAGGTCGTCCCAGACGTCCAGTTGGACCTTGTAGAGACCGGCGACGTTGGCTTCGAAGATCGGGTTCGGCACGCTGTCCGAGGGGATGAAGACCGAGGTCGAGCCATCCGGCTGCTTGATCGTCCATTTCCACTGCACCACCGATGCGGTGTTCCCATCGGCCCCTGTCGATTGATTGCCCTTGAGGTGCAGCGTCGTCTGCGGCAACACGGCGAGGCCTTCGTCGACATCGATCTTCGCCACCGGACAGAGCTTGTCCGTTCCCGAGCCGACGATCGGAATCTCGAGCGTCGGCCGATCGGGATCGTTCGTCTCGACGACGATCACGCCGTCGTCCTCGCCGTTTTCACCCGGCGTGTAGCGCACGGTGAAGAGCAGCGTGTCGCCCTGGCCGAGATCGGTGTTGTAGCGATTCTCCGGCAGGCTCTCGAGCGAGTAGTCCGTCGAGGTTCCCGGTTTGAGGCTGATCGAGGTCACCTGGATCGGCTCTTTGCCGCAGCTCTCGAGGGTGACGCTACGTGTGTCGCCGCTGCCGAGGAGGGTCTGCTTGAAATCGACCTGCGCCGGCTTCGCCAAAAGGCACGGCCCCTTGCTGTTGGCGAGGATCGGTATGATCTTCTTGCCTTCGGTCAGGGTGTCGTCGTTGGTATAGATGATCACCTTGCCGCTCGCCTCACCGACCGCCTCGGGCTTGAAGATGACGATGAACTTGTAGATCTGGTTCGGCGTCAAGACGAGGGCCTCGGGATTGCTGCCCGGCTTGCCGTCGTCGGCGATGTCACTGAAGGGGCTGCCAACCGGAAAGACGATCGAGAACGCCGGATCACCCTGGCGCGAGATCTTCGAAATCTTGAGGTCCGCCGTGCCGACGTTCTTCATCAACACTTCGACCTGCGCGGTCTGCCCGGGATCGGTGCGCTTTTGGAACTCGATCGGGTTCGGGGCGACGTCGAGCCGAGGACGGGGCTTGGAGGAGATCAGGCGAATCTTCAGCTCGTTGCGCGTCGGGTCGTTGGATTCGATGATCAGGTCGCCGGACTTGTCGGTCTCGTCGATCTGCTGGTAGATCACCTGGAAGGTGACGACCTCACCCGCTTTTACGGAAAACGGCAGCTGGACGATGCCCTTCTGATCGAAGGCGCCGCCGCCGCCGCTGATCGCAACCTTTCGCACGGTCAACGTGACGTTGCCCCGGTTGGTGATCGTGACGAGCTCGGCCTGGCTCTGTCCGAGTGCGAGGTGATTGAATACGATCTGAGGACTGGGTTGCACTTCGATGATCGGTGCATCGCCGCCGCCAACCTTGTTTCCGCAGTGCGTCCCCGCCGTACCGAAACCGAATAGCAGCAGAACGAGCCCCAATGCGCGACCCCAGCTTCCGCTTCGTCCACAAACGCCTCTCATCAGCCTCTCCTCGCCGTCGCTTCTCGCTGAATTTACTCGTCTTTTTTGGCCCTATCTCGCCAAGGCAACAATTAAGCGAACAGTATAGTCAAAGCCAAACGACGACGTCAACCAATAAACAAGCGCCAGCGCCAAAAAAGAAGCGCAAGGGGCGCACACCTCAACAATCTCAGGGCTTGCGAACGTTCGTTGCAGCTTGTCGTGTGCGGTGTCGGCGCAGATGGTCGGAAACGCAGTGGGCTCAATGGGCTCAGAAATCACCCGGGACGTTGTTCTTCACGCCGTCCACCGGCGTGATCGCCCCGTCGGATCCGACGATCGCGACATCCCAGAACTGCCAGTGCGACAGCGTGCGGACGAATTCTTTTTTGAGCTGACCGTAGAAGAAGATCTTCACCTTCGCCGTCGCCGGGCCGTAGCCGTGGTGCGACCAGTAGTGCACACCGACTTTGTAGGCCGTCGTCTCGGGGAAGTCGAGGTTGATGTTCTCGGGCCCCCCCCCATCGATGTCGTCCCGATCGAGCCGTGGATCGTCACCCGTGTACGTCGCGTTGCCCCACTTCGGCTTCGGATTGCGGAAGTAGCAGTCGTACAGACCGTCGAACCAGTCCTTCGCCTTCGGGTGCAGCAGATGCAAGTCGAGGTCGGACCCACAGAACTTGCCGGTGAGGTAGGCTTGGGGGCATTCGTCCGTCTCGTCCTTGTCGCCAGGCGTGACCCAGGTCAGCTCGATGTGCAGCGCAGAGGTCGGGATCACCTGGACGACGTGCTCGGCGGTGTTACAGCTCCAGTTTCCGGCGTTGTCGCGCACCCGCAGCCTGAACTTGTAGGTTCCAGCGATGTTCATCTCGAACGTCGGCTGTGGCACCGAGGCGGACGGCAGGAAGACCGTCACCGAATCGAGGGGCGCCTCGACGGTCCACTCGTACTCGACGACCGTGCCATCGGGGTCTTGGCTGTTGAGCCCGCTGAGCTTGAGCGTCGTCTGCGGTGGCACCTCGGTCTCATCGGGCGTCGCCGTGATCACCGCGTTCGGGCAGTTGTTCGCCGAGCCGACACCCTTGAGCGGGACGTCGAGCTGAGTCCGACCGCTCCCGTTCGACAGAATCGTCAACGTTCCGCTGTCGGCCCCCTCGTCGAGCGGCAGGTAGGTCACCGTCAGCGTATACGACGTGCCCGCCTTCAGAATCCCCGGCAGGGGCGGCAGATCCTTCACCCCGAACTTTTCGCCACCCGCGCTGATCGCGATCGAATCGATCTTCAGATCGTCGCTACCGCAGCTCGTAATCGTCAACGCCAGGGTCGACTCGATCCCGATCGGCCGCGTCTGGAAGTCGACCTCTTTGGGGGAGGCGACGATGCAGGGCCCCGTCGAGTTGGCGATCAGCACCAAGCGCCGGTCGCCCCGCGGGTCGTTGGATTTGAAGACCACCTCGCCGGTCGCCTTGTTTGCGCTCGTCGGCGAGAAGGTCACCGTGAAGCTCGTGGTCTCGCTGGTCTTGAGTCGGATCGGCAGTGACGGCATCGAGCTCGTGTCGAGCTGGAACTCGGGGTCCCCGTTCTTGATCATGTCGGTGATCACCAGCTCCGCGGAGCCGACGTTCTTGACGACGACCAGCTGGTTCTTCGTCGTCCCTTCGTTGACCCGACCGAGGTTCACCTCACCGGGATCCGTCTCGAGGATCGCCTCGAGGGTTCCAGGGTTGAGCTGGATCGTCACCGTCGGCCGCGTCGGGTCGTTGCTCTTGATGTGGAGCAGCGCCAACGACGCCCCGGCGGTCGCCGTGTAGGTCACGGCGAACTTCGCAAAGTCACCGACTTGCATGGTCGTCGGCAGCGTCGGCAGCTCGACGAGATCGAAGGCGCCGTTGCCGCCCTCGATCCAGATGTTGCGCACGTCGAGGGGCGCCTTGCCGATGTTTTCGAGGTAGATCGCCTCTCGCGCCGACTCCCCGAGTGAAATCCGACCGAAGCTGATCTCGGGTGAGTCCGGCGAGACCTTGATTTGTGGCGCATTGCCGCCGACGACGCCCTTTTGACAGCTCGGCCCCGTCAGTCCGAACGCGATCACGCTCAGCGCGACGAGTAGCGACGTCCTGACCATCTGTTGCGCGTTCCGTCGATGTCCTAGCTTCACTCTGACCACCTCTTCTGCCCTGTCGGTGCTCTCTGTGGTTGCGGTTCGCGGTCACCCATGTCTTCTGAAGTGGGAATCCTACCACACAAAATCCCGACCTCGCCACGAAAAAAGTGTTGTAAATTTTACAAGACACCCCTGAACCTCGCAGCGGGACAAAAAGATCGCTCACGGAACCAAATGCGCGTTTTTACATCCGTTGGAAAACACAGGCTATTCCTGGCTACTACCGGTCGGTGAGAGGCTGTTCTGGCCGGAATTTGATGTTGACTTTTAACGAGAATCTTTTAGAACAAAGAGATTATTCGGCTGGCGGGGTATCCGCGAGGGTAGTAGGCACATTCCCATTCGGCGGCATAATGAAAAGCGAGGTTAGCAGCTGATGACCCGAACAATGAGCAAGATCGCAGTGGCCACGACGTGGACCGTCACCGTCATCCTGCTGGGTGTGGTCGTGAATTGCAATACGACCGCACGGATTCGCTTCGACGACAACCAACTCTCCGGTATCGCGATCTCGAACGCCCAACCGAAACGCACGGACAACGAGCTACCTCAGTGCGACGTCAAGACCGGCGACCCGACCCGGCTCCTCGTGAGCACCGTGATCTTCGGTCAGCTCGGCAGCAGCGACTCGTCGGACCTGTTCGCCGTTCGCCCAGGAGATTCGCTCAAGCGCGGCCTCGTCGACGTCGGGACGACCGTCGGCACGACGAACTTCACATTCACCAAGAGCTGCATCCAGGCCGACGGCCAGGGCAACTGCTCGGACGCCGACATCAACAGCCAACAGGTCTCGCTCCAGACCAACAAGGTCGAGTACTTCGAGCGGATGGGCAAGAGCGACACCCTCGGTTTGGTGATCCTCCTCGATCAGAGTGGATCGATCTCGGGCGCCATCGAGGCCAACGGCACGACCTTTCGCGAGACGGACCAGGGCTTGAGCGACGTCAACGTCGCCTCTGACCCGAGCGGGATTCGTCTGGTCGCGATCCAATCGCTGATCGCCGCCCTGCAGTCGCAAGACAAAGTGCTCGTCCTGGCGTATAGCTCGAAGGGTCTCCGACTCGTCTGCAACCTCAGCGAATCGGATTTCCCCGACTTCAACGAGCGGGCGAAGCGTTGTTTCAGCGCGAACAAGACGCCCCTTACCGATCCCGAGCAGTCGCGGACGACGATCAACTCGACGGACATCCAGTTCAATGCGAAGGGTCGCTCGAACATGTGGGAAGCGGTCAAGTGGGCGATCGAGTTCCACGCGGCGAACTCGTCTGGGCTCAAACCGCAGATCCTCGTGGTCAACGACGGACCGGACACCTGCACGAATTACGAGGGCTTCGACAACTGTTCGACGGTCACGGTCGACCAGGTCAAGACGATCGCTACTCCGCAGGTTCCCGTCCATTTCGTTCAGTTCACGTCCCGGGTTCACACAGCGCGCGACACCGACCAGCAGTTGGTCTCGTGCCTCACCCGGGGTGAGTACATCTTCGTTTCCAACGTCAACGGGCTCAAGGACAACGGGCCGCACAAAGGTGCGTTGACCCTCGCGCGATTCATGATGCAGGGTACCTGGTTGCTGCACGTCAACGTGCCGGCGCTCAGCGGCCGTCCGGGCGGGAACGGCTATCTGATCCAGAGCGTGGTGAACTTCGACTCGACGGACTTGGGCGATCCGCAGCAGTTCCTGTTGCAGTTCGATCCCGATACGCGCGACTCGCGCCTGCACGTTTACAAACCGTGAACGCGTAGTACATACGACGACAAGCCATTTTGGGGCCCGGGAGATGATTGAGAGGAGAGATATGGTGAGGCTAACAGCGTTGAAGCTAGTGTTCGTGGTGATGGCAGTGCTCGTCACGGGGACGGGAATCGCCCAGGCCGACAAGAAGGACGATGCCCTGGATCGGGAGCTCTCCAAATTCTGGGGCGAAAAACGGAAAGTTACGGTGATTCAGCGCCGAAACTTCACCAAAGATGGGCGTTTGGCCCTGATCCCCTACGTCGGCGTGATTCCGAACGACGACTTCAAGGGCTACATCACGACGGGCGTGCGGATCGAGTACTACGTCGCCGAATCCTTCAACCTCGAGCTCACGGCGGGCAAGGCCTTCGGCGTGAAGGACTCCGATCTGACGAAGTTCTTGCAATCGAACTACAACGCCAACGTCACGATCCCGCAGCAGCTCGACTGGAACTTCAACCTCAACGGGACCTGGGCGCCGTTCTACGGCAAGCTCGGCTTCCTGCGGACGAAGATCCTGCACATCGACTTCAATCTGTCGGTCGGTGTCAGTGGTCTGTTGACCCGCGTCGTGCCGAAGGCCGATGCGAGCCAGAAGAAGATCAAGTTCGTCGTCGCGGGTAACGTCGGCGCTGGGCTGCGCCTCTTCATCCTCAACTGGTTCGGCATTCGCATCGACTATCGCCACTATATCCACGCGAAATTCACCGGTGGTGTGGGCTTCCCGGCGGAAATCAGCCTGGGATTCCAGTTCTTCGTGACGCCCGAACGGAAGTAGACGAAGAACGACGGAAGAAAGATGATGCAAGGACTGTTTCAAGCCTCGGAACACTGAAGGAAAGCGAACCATGATCTCTCTGACGAGATATGCATTGATTGTTGCCACGACGCTTTGCCTGAGCTTCGCCATGAGCGCGACCGTTCAGGCCTTGACGCTCAAAGAGCTCGTGCAATTGAAGAAGCTCGGCGTCTCGGACGACGAACTGATCCAGGCGGTCAAGGACTCGAAGCAGAAATTCCGGCTGACGACCAAACAGAAGCTCTACCTGTTGCGAAACAAGGTCAGCCTCAAGGTCATCGCCTTTATGCAGGGCAAGGGAACCTCGACCCCCACGCCGCCACCCGTCGTCAAGACCCCACCCGTCGTCAAGACCCCGCCGGTCGTCAAGGTCGACCCCGAGGTCGAGCGCAAACGCAAGCTCGAAGAAGAGCGACGCCGCAAAGAGCAGGAAGAGCGAATTCGGATCGAGCTCGAGAAGGCGAAGCGCGAAGCCAAGCTGGCGTATGCACAGGGCCAGCTGAAGAAGGGGATGGATCTCGCCAACGAGGGCAAGTTCATCGAAGCGATCATGACCTTCCAGCGCTACATGCAAGAGGGCCAGTACAAGCCGGGCTCTCTCGGATATTACAACGCCAAGTATGGGATCGCCAACGCCCTGATCCGCGCCAAGCTCTATCAGAGCGCGGCCAGCACACTGCTCGACGTCCTATTGATGGGCCCGTCCAAGCCCTTCTTCGACGCCGCGTTCCGCCAGCTCGTCGAGCTGCGAAAGTCGATCGAGTACTATCCGCCGCGCCTCGAAGGGCTGGCGAAGTACTGCAATCAGCCGGGCAAAGACTCCTTCAACGCGTCGTGCTCCTTCGTCCTCGGCGAGTACTACTTCAACAAGGGCAAGTTCTCGAAGGCGCTACGACAGCTCAAGGACGGCTTCTTGGCCGTCGCGTCGAAGACGCACCCGATGCGCGCCTCGGTCCTGTATCTGCTCGGGATTTAT
This sequence comes from Myxococcales bacterium, assembly GCA_020430585.1. Taxonomy (GTDB): domain Bacteria; phylum Myxococcota_A; class UBA9042; order JAGQJP01; family JAGQJP01; genus JAGQJP01. Next base: position 9,576 of record JAGQJP010000365.1, read on the forward strand.
GAGGTCGAGCTGCTCAAGCCGCTGCTGCGCGGGGACGCGCGCCGCAACCTCGAGTCGATCAAGCGTCACTATCGCGCGGCTGTGCGCTACTTCCAAGAGGCCGTGCTCCTCGCCGAAGCGGAGAAGGGGCGGACGCGGCTGGCGCACCTGGCCTACGTCGCGTTGGCGCGGCTCTCGTTCGCTTTGGGCGCGTACGACGCCGCGATCTTCTACTACCGAAAGATTCCCAACAGCTCGACCCTGGTCTCGACGGCGTTCTACGAGGCGGCATGGGGCTATTTCCTCAAGGGCGATCACTCGCGGGCGCTCGGGCTGTTCCACGCCCTCCACAGCCCGTTCTTCAAGCATCGGTTCTATCCCGAGTTGCACGTGCTGGAGGCGGCGGTGTACATGAACATGTGCTACGTCGACCTGGCTGAGATGCAGATGAAGCTCTTCACGACGCGCGTGATGCCCGAAGCGCTGCGCCTGCGTGCGTTTCTCCGCGGTCTGCGCGGTCGCTCGCAGCTCTACACGATCATCAAGAACAGCGCCGCGGGCGACGCATCGAAGTACGGGTTGAGCCGCAAGCTCCTCGCTCCGGTCCTCTCGGACATGGAGTTCTTCAATCGTCACCGCACGATCCGCCAGATCGAAGGCGAGCTTGCGAAGATGCAGCGCGACAGCGTCAAGCTCGGCGGGTTCGGCGAGAGCATCGTCACCCGATTGAGCCAGCTGCGGGCGGCGCAGGTACGGGAAATCAACAATCGAATCGCTCGAATCTACAACCGCTTCGAGTCGGATCTGGCGGATTGGCAGGCGAAAGTCGCCGCGCTCCAGGTCGACTTGAACCAGCTGAAGATCGACGAGCTGACCCGTAAAACACAGGAGCTTTACAACCAGACGAAGTCGAAGACCAAGAAGGGCAGAACCCAGGGCTCGATCGCGGTTATCGGCAGCGATCAGGAGTCCTGGAAGTTCGAGGGCGAGTATTGGTACGACGAGCTGGGCAGCATTCGCAGCTTGCTCCGCGAGAGGTGTGGAAAATGAGGA
>JAGQJP010000366.1 GCA_020430585.1 Myxococcales bacterium
ACGCGTGAGCCGATCTGAACAGCAATTCCCGGGCCAAGGCGCTCCGTCGACAGCACAGGGCTTCGATCGTCGGACCGCGCAGGAGAGCGCCCGTTCGGCGCCGACGCGCAAGGCTGAAGGGTCACAGGGCGCAGAGGTCCAATGCGTCCAATCGATTGGATGTCGACAATACGTGAAAAGCGCCGTAATCCTGTCCAGTTGGGAGCGGCGCGTACAAACCGTCCAATCCGTTGGACGGTCTCTCGATGATACGACGGAGCGACTCGCGAGCGGTGAATCGTGCTCAGAAGGGCATGATCAGCCAGTAGGGAATGGCCGTGACGAGCGCGAAGACGATGCGTTTCGAAAACTCGTCGGGAACCGCCATCGTGGGCACACAACCGGAGAAGAGGAGAAAGACGAAACCGCCGAAACCGCCGGCCCAGAGCAGCCAGCTCACGATTCCGGGGATGAAGCGCATGAGAATGAAGAGCACGTGGACCGCGGCGATCGGCGTATAGGCGAACGCGACGAGGCGCATCGCCTGGCTGAGGTCCGGCTTGCCGTCGACCTTCTCGACGAAGCTGTTGGCGATGAACCCGGAGATGAAAACGGTGCCGATCACCCGGATCACCGTGCCGAAGAGCCCTTTGAAGAACCATACTCCAAACGCGCTGGGCACCAGAATCAGCGAGCCGAGCATCACGAAGGCACCCTGCGCGACGGCGAGCGCGAACACCCAGGGGTAGAAGATCGCCGCGATGTCGTCGTATTCCGCTTGGGCGACATCGTCCCAGATCCCCGTCGGGTTGGTCGCGATCGCCTTGGCCTGCGCGATGACTTGTTCCAGAGTATCCTTGTCCAGCTTCAGCATGGTGTACTCCTTGCCCAACGAAAGCGGGAGCAGCAGACGTGCGTCGAATTTCCCACTGTTTTCAGTATATTAGCTATTGGCAGGTCTATTGTATCGTTACACGATTCAGGATGCAAAGAAATTTGCCGACGCCAGGGTTTACATCTCCCTACCTTTGACTGTATGATGCGCCGTTCGGGCCGTTCGTCCACCGACCTTTGGAGTACGCGACATGAGACAGTCCATCGCCCAGGCCGCCATTACGGTCGTTTGCCTGTTCGCACTCGCCTGCAGCACCGGTCCCAAAACCGAGACAGCGGATGTCCAGGGCAGCGACCTCGCCTCGTCGCCGCTGCCCGACACGACGGCGGTCACGCCGATCTTCGATCTGACGACGCCGGCGCCGGATCAGGCATCGGTAGTGCCGACTCCGACGGTGCACAAGATCGGCGAGCCATGTACGACGAACAGCGACTGCGCGCAATACGAGATCTGTCTCAGCGGCGATGCGTACCCCAATGGATATTGCACCGTCGGTGGCTGCGCGAACGGTAACAGCTGTCCCGCAGCGTCGACGTGCTACAAGCTGGGGAGCGACGAGACGGCGCCCTCATACTGCTTCAAGAGCTGTTCCAGCAACGCTGAGTGCCGAGTCGGCTACCAGTGCGACCAGCACGGAAGCTGCTATCCGGCGCCGACGAGGACGCCGACGCCGACGCCGACACCGACACCGACGCCCAACCCGAACGGCGCGCCCGTGGGCGGAGCGTGCACGCAAAACGGCGATTGCAAGGATGCTGGGGCGGTCTGCTATCCCGAGGAGTCCAATGGCGATCCGACGGGATTCACCAAGGGAGCCTGCGTGATCTTCGACTGCTCGACGAGCAAGCCCTGTCCGACGGGCTCGACCTGCATTACGCTTTCGAGCGGCAACGTCTGCCTGCCGAGCTGCGGCTCGGTGAACGATTGCCGCTTCTCCGAGGGCTACAGCTGCTTCGTGGCCGGTGACGGAGGGGTCTGCTTCCCGGGCTGCGGGGGCAGCGCGACCTGCCCGAGCGGATACGTCTGTAGCCCCGACGAGGTCTGCGCAGGTCCGAAATTCGCCTGCAACGCCCAGAATCAAGCCGGGCTCTGTCCGACCGGTCAAGTCTGCAATCAGGGAAGCTGCGGTCCGTACAATTTCACCTGCACGACGGGCCCCGAAGAGCCGAACGAATCGTTGAACGACGCGACGCTGCTCAGTCAGCCGAGCATCACCCCCTATCAGCTCTGTCAAGCCGATGTAGACTGGTTCAAGGTGACGATTCCGGCAAACACGATCGCGACCGTCGGCCTCGATTTCAGCCACCCCTTCGGTGACCTGGACCTGTTGGCCTATGAATCCGACGGCAGCTTCCTCGGCAGCCGCTACGAATCGGAGCCCTATCCGGCGAACTGGCGCACCTACGAAACGGGCAGCGAGTATCTCTCGGCCCTCGCCGGCTCGACCGGCCCGCGCACCGTCTATTTCAAGGTTCGTGGCTATGACAGCGCCGTCAACGACTACAAGCTGACCTTCTCCCAGGCGCAGTACAAGGACATTCCCGACAGCGGCCCCTTCTATTGCGACGCGTACTTCGACGCCGCCCTCTGCAAGGGCTTGCCTTCTGGGAAAATGCAGCTCTTCGAGTTCCCCTTCCCCGACCCGAATGACCCCTATCTCGGCAAGGGGTACATGTTCGATTCGGTCGGAAACTACCGCTGGGCACGCCTCGAGCTGATCATGCAGCTGCGCTACGCGATGCGTCAGGTCTCCCTCAAATTTCCCGGCACCAAACCCCTCGGGCTGATCGATATGTGCCAGATCGACGGGATCACGCCCGGATACGACCTCGGTTCGCCGCGACATCCCGAGACGACGCACGACCAGGGCGGGAACATCGACGTCGCCTACTACCAGACCGGGGCGGACAACCACGCGCGCAGCGTCTGCGACGCCAACGGCACCTCCCAGGACGGCTCGTTCTGTACCTCGGTCGCCAACCACATCGTGGACATTCCGCGAACGACCTACTTCATCGTCCGCCTGCTCGACAATCCGCGGCTACGGGTGATCGGAATCGACCAGCTGATCGCGCCACTGGTCATCGACGGCGCGAAAGCACTCGTCGCCCAGGGAGTGATCACGCAACAAGAGGCGGACAAGCTCCCGCAGAAGCTCGCCTACGGCAGCGGCTGGCCCTTCCACTTTCACCACCTGCACGTCAGCTTCAACTGGTGGAGCTCGGGCAAACCAGGGGTCAAGGCGCCCGTCGACGGCTGCGGTTTCCGCCTGCCAGCCGATCGCCATCCGCGCCTCAACAAACGCCTACGCTGGCGCCCCTGAAGCGAGACGCGGCGCTCGTGACCCGCGGTGATGCCACGTCTGAATCGGTACACGACGGGTCAGTGGCGTAAAGTTTGCACGAGCAGCGACTGTCTGCTACCGTTTGGGGTGGTGCTCTCTACGCCTGGAGGCGTCCGTGTATTCCATTCGACCAGTGTTGTCTGCGGTATTGGTCGCGCTCGTCTTTGGCCTGCTGATCTCGGCGGCGTGTACCAACGTCTCGCACAGGTCCCGAATTCTCGTCGCGCGGTCGGATGCGGTTGACGACACCGGCCCGACCTTCGATTTCGTCGGTCCCGACGTCCCGGTCTTCGATGTTCATCCGGGTGATGTCCCGATCGACGTGATCGTCGACGTCGGTCCCGATCGGACCCAGCCCGACATCGAACAACGTGATCTTGCTGGTGATCTTGTCGATTTCGAGCTGCCCCCGATCGACGCTGACGTTTCGGATCTTCGCGACGCGCTGCCGGGCGATGCGATCGCCGACGACCTGGTTCCGATCGACGTCGTCGACGCGGATCAGCTCGACGTGAAGGATGTCGCAGACATCGGCCCGATCAGCTGCACGTCGAACGTCCAGTGTTCACAGCTGACCGGCCCTTGCACGGTCGGCGTCTGTGTCAACGGTGGCTGCGTAGAGCAGCAGTCTGGGAACGGCATCCCGTGTAACGATGGATCCTTCTGCACGATCGGCAAGCGCTGTCAGGCTGGCGCCTGTGTCGGCTCGCAACGCCCCTGCCCAAACCCACCAGGAGACCCCTGTCGCCGCGGTCAGTGCAGCGAGAGCGAGAAGAAGTGTGTCATCGCCGCGCGCCCGGATGGAGCGCCGTGTATCGGAGATACCTTCAGCTGCACGAACCAAGTCTGCGCCAACGGATCGTGCGTCCTCGACAGCATCAACGGCTGTTTGATTCAGGGCGCCTGCTATCCTCCGGGGGCGAACGCGTCTTCGAATCAGTGCCTGGGCTGCAATCCACAGACGAGCCAGTTCAACTTCAGCGCGCTGCCGAACGGTACCTCCTGCGTCACGCCCGATGGGCGGACCGGCGCGTGCCAGAACGGCGCGTGCTCGCAATGGAGCCGCATTACCTTTCAACCCGGTGATTTTTATGCGATCGATCATCGCGGTCCGTCCAAGGGCGTCTTCATTGTCGGGCAGGCGGGCGACACGGGTCTGATCTGGCGATTGAACGGGGACCAGCTCGAAATCGTGCACAAGACGCCGAACGTGCGGTTCCGTTCGATCTCGTTCGACATCGCCGTCGGGGAGCGGATCGGCGACGAGCCGTCGGTGCTGATCTTCAGCGGCTCGACGTGGAGTCCGGCCCCAGCCGGTCTCGGAGACGCGCTGAAGTTCGACTGGCGCTCGGTTCTTGGCGGTGACAACGGGAACGTCCGCAACTTTTTGCTCACCGGCGCCCACAACAAGGTCGTCTACTGCTTCTGTTTGTTGAACTTCGGCTGCCTGGACTACAGCTGCTCGGACAAAGACGTCCTGATCGCGCCCAACAGCTTCGCCGTCGACTTCACTGGGCGTTTTCTCCACGCTACATTGGGCGACGGCACGAGCGATCAGATCTATCTGTTCGCGATCGGCAGCGACGTGGATCAGGGCAACACGTTCCAGGATGTCGCCTGGTTCTCCACGCCAGACGACGCGTTCCTGCTCTCTGGGAAGAGCTTCGCCTTCACCGGAATCCTCTCGGGTGAGCTGTTGACCGCCTTCGGCGATCGATCGAGCAACCTCTGGGTCGCCGGGACGAACGCGTTGCTCTTGAGTCGCCTGGGCAGCGGCAGCGATGCGCAGTGGAAGACCTACGGCGCCGACGAGATCGGACTGTCGACGAACGCGAACCTGACGACTGGCTACGCCGATGCGCAGGGCGTCTCGATCTTCGGCGATCGACCCACGCCCGGCGGAGGTCGCGAGCTCTTCTTCCTCCGTGGACAGCGGGGCGCCGACGGCACGTTCAAGTGGATCGCTCCCCTCGTCTTCGCCCAGACACCACCCGGGCTCCCCCCCGAGCGCACGCGCCAATTGAAAGCCCGCGACATCGACTACATTGAGGGCACCGGATTCGTCGTGGTCGGCAGCGAGCCCTCGCCCAACAGCGACCTGCCGACGGGCGTGATCTGGATCTTCGCCAATTGACGGGCGGCTGCTCGGCCGAGCGCTCGCGCTCGTGGCCAACGCGGCGGCGCCACCGTTGACATCATCGCATCGACGTGGTTAGGTGAAGACGCCTCAGGCGGGAAGTCGGTGCGAATCCGACGCTGGTCCGCAACTGTGAGCGGGACGAACGCAGCCACACGATCGGTGTGGAGCCACTGGGAAACTGGGAAGGCGCTGCTAGTAGGATGACCGCGAGTCAGGATACCGCTGAGGCCGGTCGACGGTTCGACCGGACGCTCCGAGACGAGTCTGAGATTGCGAGCTCACGTTTGCACCGCCTTCGAATTCATCTCGGAGCGCCATTTTCCCGATCGTGTCGAGGCGGTAAATGGCGCGCAAATTCATCATCTTTCGTTTCCTGTGTGCGGCCGCGATCGCGACGCTACTCGGCGTCGCCTGCGATCGCCCCGATCGCCCCGAGGGGCCCCAGTACCTCGACCCAGATCACGTCCGCGTCGTCGTCACACCCGGTAGCGGAGCGGGGTTCGGCAGCGTCGAACGGATCTACGGCCCTCCGAGCAGCACCTCGAGCGGAGGCACGCTTGACGTCCTGAGCCTCGGCAACGGCGGTGAGATCGTGATCGACCTCGGCGATCGCGTGCTCGTCGACGGTCCCGGGTCGGACTTCATCGTCCACGAGAACCCCTTCTACGCGGGCGGTGATCCGAACAACCCTTACGCCGAGGTGGCGATCGTCGCCGTCAGTCAGGACGGGACGACCTATTTCACCTTCTCGTTCGACTACGACCCCAGCGGAAAGACCGTACGCGAGCGCTTCGTCGGCTTCGCCGGGATCGATCCCGCCGGGGATCGCTTCGACCTCGCCGACGTCGGACTGAGCTGGGCGCGATTCATTCGCATCAGCGATGCCGGAATCCAGCGAGACGACTCGCCAACGCCGGCGATCCGGGACAACGACGACCAGTTCCTCGACGACCCGGGCAATCTCTGCTGCGGCGGCACCTCCCAAGGATTCGATCTCGACGCGATCACCCTGCTCCACCTCGGATCGAGGCCCAAGTGAGGATCGTCGACCGGCGTCTGCTCGTTCCGATGTTGACACTCGCCGCGCTGGTGCTGCGCTCGCTCTGTTCGAGCCCACTGTTTGCCGAGTGCGCGCCGAGACCGATCGACGGCGGCTCCCAGAGGGTCAAACCGATCGATGGTGGCACCGAGGGCAAAAAACCGATCGATGGTGGCACCGAGGGCAAAAAACCGCCACCAAAGCATCGTCGGCCCGAGAAACGACGCCGTGAGACGAGTGTAACCGTCGCTCCGATCGCCGTTCGACCGCACAACGAGAGGCGCAGCGACGATGCACCCAACGTCACGACGACCGTGCTGAAGCTGAAAGCGAGCGATCGGCGCCAACGAACGCTGGGCGAGGTGCTGCGCCATATTACGGGCGTCGACGTCAAGCAGCTCGGAGGCCCACTGGGGCGAGAGACGATCGCTCTGCGGGGAACCGACTCGCAGCAAACCCTCGTCCTCCTCGACGGTGTGCGGCTCAACACGCTGCGGGGTGGCGGCTTCGACCTGAGCCAACTTCCGTTGTCGGCGATCGAGCGCGTCGAGATTCTACGCGGCGGGCTCTCACCGATCTTCGGCAGCGACGCTCTGGGCGGTGTGATCAACATTCACACGCGGCGACACGCCCTCTCCCGGCAGACCGATCTCTCGTTTGGGATCGGGTCGTTCGCCAGTTACAGCGCCTCTATCACGCAGAGCCTGCCGCTGCCGCACAAGCTCTCTCTGATCTCGAGCCTCACCGTCGACCGCAGCGATGGCCGGTTCCGCTTCATCGACGAGAACGGTACCGCGCGCTGGCGCGAGAACAATCAAAGCCGACGCGAGCAGCTATTTCTCTCCCTCTGCGGCCGATTGCAGCGCAAGTGGCGGCTCGCGGCGATCGCCACCCTCTCCCACGTCGATCGCGGCATGCCCGGCGTGAGCCAGTTTCCCAGCCTCGCCGGACATGATTCGCTGTGGTTGGCGGTCTTGTTGTTGCGTGCCGATGGCCGCTCGCTCTTTCGGCGCTGGAGCGTGCGCAACGACGTCTCCATTCGCTATGCTGGGCGGCGATTTCGCGATCCCGTCCCTTGGTTTGGACCGCCGATCGAGAGCGCGAGTCGTCTCGCCCTCCTTTCAGGGCAACACCGTTCGACGATCCGGCTGAGCGACCGCCACCTGCTCGTCGCCCGCCTCGAGCTGCGCGAGGAGCTCGGACGTATCGAGGGTGGGGCGAGCCAGCCGCGCTCGCCGCGCCGGGTCACCATCGCAGTGGCGCTCGGCAGTGAGCATCACTGGCTCAGCGAATCGTTGACGCTGACGAGCGCACTGCGCGTCGAGTACAATCAGCGATTCAGCGCGACGATCGCCCCCTCCGTCGGGTTTCGCTATCGGCCATCACGCTACGCCTCGATCTGGCTCAACGGGAGTCGCTCGTACCGCATTCCGAGCTTCGACGAGCTCTTCTTCGACGCCGGTAGCGTCCGGGGGAATCCGAGCCTCGCCCCCGAGGACGCCTGGGGACTCGAGCTCGGCATCAGCACGGGGATCCGCGCGATATCGGCGCGGGCGAGCGGCTTCGTGCAGTGGGCGCGAAACCTGATCCTCTTCTTGCCGAAGACGGCCTACCTGGTCGAGGCGGACAATAGCGGGAGAGCGCGCATCGCGGGCTGCGAGCTGGAGCTCCGCGCCCGCTGGCGCGATCACCTCGAGCTGAGCGTCGGCTACACCTTCACCGACGCCCGCCAGACCGAGATCGGTGGTCACTGGCTGCCGCTACGCTCGAAACATCGCCTCTCGCTCCGCCTACGCGGGGGGTACCGCTGGATTCGACTGGCGCTGTCGCTCGATCTGCGCAGCCGCTTTCCCTTCGACCGCTTCGAGAGCAATTTCGGCAAGATGCGGGCCCTGCTCAATCTCGGCGTGACGCTCCGCCCCGACGAGCACCTCGAGCTCTTCGTCGACCTCCGAAATCTCTTGGACCAGCGCTCGACGGTCGACGCTCTTCAATTTCCGCTCCCGGGAGTCTCGCTCTTCGGGGGCCTACGGGTGAGACTATGAGACAGGTCACAGCCGACGGCGTCGTGTTCTTCCAGGTGCTCGACGCCGCGCGCGCCT
>JAGQJP010000367.1 GCA_020430585.1 Myxococcales bacterium
AGGCCCGTACTGGTCGGCGTCGTCGCGTCCTCGGTCGGCGTTCGCTCGTCGGGATTGGGCTCACTGACGTCGCGCCGTTCGTTGGTGTCGGCCGTCGGCGCGATGTGTGTCTGCGGCGTGGCGCGATCGGTAATCCAGCGATAGAGCAAGAATGCGAGAGCGCCAAGGGCGATCAGCGTGACGGCGATGCGCCAGTCGATGGGTGGTCGAGGGCGCAGCGGGCGCTCGCGTTCGATCTCGAGCGCGGGGGACGGCTCCGGTTGCGGAGCTCGGCTGCGACGGGTCTCGATTCTCTGGCTCGGCGCGTCGAGGTCGAGCTGCATCAGATCACTGAGCAGCGTCTCGGCGTGGGCGTAACGTTGGTCGGGCTCGGGAGCCGTGGCGCGACGGACGATCGGATCGAGGGCCGTCGGGGCGGCTGGCTGGAGCTGGCTCAGCGAGCGCAGCATGCCCGAGATCGGTCGGCCGCAAAAGACTGTCGCAAGCAGCACGCCGAGCGAATAGACGTCGCTGGCGCTCGTTGGAGGCTGCTGGAAGTCGCGCAGCTCGGGGGCGAGGTACGCCATCGCGGCGGTGAACGCGCCGACGGGAAGCGTCTCGGCGGCCCGTCGGTCCGAGAGCAACTCGTGGGTGAGGCCGAAGTCGTGAATCTTCGGCAACCCGTTCGGTTCGACGAAGAGAGAGAGCGGCGTCATGAGCCCGAAGACGAGACCGAGCTGGTGCGCGTGGGTAACGCTGCGGACCAACGTCGTCACCAGCGCGAGCCGCGCCTCGTTGGTCACCGCGGGGTTCATCAGATAGTCGTCGAGCCCCGATCCCGACGACGAGAGCGTCGCCACGTACCACATCTCGTTCTCCGCCCCGCTCTCGACGACGCGGACGAATCCCGTGTCGCTCAACCGCCGCGCGAGGCGGCAGCGCTCGTCGAGTCGGGCGCGCAAGCTCTCGTCGGTCGAGACGAGCCCAGAGAGCACGAAAATCGAGAGGTATTGCCGCTCTTCCGGCGATTCTCCGACGCGAAATCCCTTGTAGCGCACGCCGAGCGGCGTGTATTCGAGGGCGTCGAGGATCTGGAACGGTCCGATCCGGTCGAAGGGTAGATGGGCCGGACTCGTGCGCGAGCGTACGCGGGGCGGGAGCTGCCGCAGGCGGCGTACACGAAAGGTGCAGACCGGGCAGAGGAACTCGAACTCGTCCGGTTCGACGGCGATCGGTCCAGCGAAGCAGTGGGGGCATTGCACGAGCACGAGGCGATGGTAGCCTACTTTGACAAATTTCGGCAACTTCCGTAGAATTCAATTCGTTTCCTCAAGCGTTCCTGCGAGTTGAGCGAGTGCACGCAAAGACAGCAAAGTGGGAGATCGTGGCCGTCGGCGTGCTCGCCGCGCTCTCGTATCTTGCGACCACGTCGCCATCGGTCTACGTCGTCGATTCGAACGAATTCGTCGTCACCGCGGCGCTGCTCGGCAATCCGCATCCCCCGGGGCATCCCCTGTACACGGTGTTGGCCCACATCGTCTCGCTGGTTCCCATGGGCTCGTTGGCCTTCCGCATCAACCTGTTCTCGGGAATGGCGGGCGTCGCCGCACTCGCCTTCTTTGCTGCGTTGGCGCGCCGTCTGTTGCTCGCGCTCGCGCCATCGATGTCCACGACCCTGCGATCGATTGCGGTCGTCAGCATCTCGTTGCCGCTCATCTTCGCCAAGGCTCTTTGGTTTCAGGCGGTTCGGGCAGAGGTCTACGCCCTCCATCTCTTCGTGGTCGTCGCCGCGCTTCAACACGTCGTTTGGTATCTCGAAGGCGGGCCGCTGTCTGGCGATGGGGTCGGAGAGTCGGCGGCACACGACACCCGTTGGCTTTACGCCCTCGGCCTGCTCGCCGGGCTGGGTCTCGGAAACCACCACTTTCTCCTCGTTTTGGCGTTACCCGGGCTGCTCTTGGCCTTGTTGCTGCATCCCGAGGGGAGACACGTGCTGCTGGGGCGCCGTCTGCTCTGGGTCTTGCTCTTCGGTTTGCTCGGGCTTTCGGTCTACGCCCTGGTTCCGCTTCGTTCGGCGGCGGGCGCCGTCGTCGACTGGGGCGATTCGCGGACCCTCTCTCGATTCGTCGACGTGATCACGGCGCGGATGTTCCAGCGATCGATCGGAGAGACCACGGGCGTCGACGTCCTCGACAACCTCGGTCGAATCGCGCTGTTCACGCTCGGGGAGCTCGGTCCCTGGGTGACGGTTCTCGCGCTGTTCGGTCTCGTCGTCGGCTTGCTGCGCTGGCCACGCTTGGCGTCGGCGCTGCTGTTGCTCTGGATCGGCAATATCCTCTCCAAGGCGCTGATGGTCTACGACCCGACGAACCCCGACGCCGCTGGCTATCTCGTATTCGGTTTGGTGATCGCCGGGCTCAGCGCGCTCTTCGCCCTGGCGCATCTTCACGAGCGCTCGCGGCGCCCCCATGTCCGCACCGTCGTCGTGGCCCTCTTCGCCCTCGGAATCGGTGCTGGCCTGAGTTTTACGGTAGCGCCCGCGTTCGAGCGCTGCAATCTGCGGCGCTTCCGTGGGGCTGAAACGCTGACCCTGACGCTCTTCGAGCGCCTCCCGCGCGACGCGATCGTGTTGAGCAGCTATTACACCATCACGTTCAACCATTGGTACTTCGGCTTCGTCGAGCGGCGTCGCCCGGACATCGAGCTTTCCCACCAGAGCTTCGCCCTCGGTACGCCGGACGGGCGCGAGACGATCCGTCGGCTCTGTCGCTTTGGCCTCGATCTGTGCGCGGTGGCGCGGGCCTACCATCGACGGCGGGCGTTCCCGGGTGACCTTGTCGCGGCGCTCGCCAAGAAGCGGCCGGCCTTCATCGAAAACCAGGCCGAATGGATACTGGCGGCGCCGCGCCTTCTGCCCTTCGCCTATCTGTTGGCCGTCGATCGCCCACCGCCGGCGACACCGTTCTGGTCCCTGGTGCGTCGGCGGATGCGCCGAGGGGATTGGTCGCTCGAGGTACGTCGACTCTGCTTCTGGTTCCACGTCCTCGCGGCGGCCGGTTGGCTCCGCCACCTCGACGCCGACGCGGCGCTGCGTGCGGTCGTGAGGGCCGAGACGATTCCGGGATTCGAAGGCGTCCAGCGGGTCGAGCAGCTGCACTGGCTGCGGCGTGAGATCGCGCACGTTCGCGGGCTCCGCGAGCGAACCTTCGCGTCGACCCTCGCGCTTCGCAAGGCTCAGCACGATTGCGCGCAGCGAAAGCTGGGTCCGTCGTGCCTTTCCGCCCCACGGGATCGGTTGTCACGTGCGCTTCGCGCCGAGGCGACCGCACGTCGTCTGTACCAGAGCTTCGATTGGGGGGCGTTCGTCTCGAGGCGCTGACGCGTCCGCCGACACGCTCTCGCCGGACGCGTCGATGGTGGCGGTGTTCGTCGCTCAGATCCAGCCCAGCTGCCAGAAGACGACCAAGAGGATGATACCCGTCAAGACCAGGCAGACCGCACCGATCAGGATGTAGTTCATCCGATCGGTCGACTCCTGGGCCGACCGCTGGGGGTCGTGTTTGCGCCGCACGATCGGCTTGGGCGTTCCCCGTTGCCCCTGATCGAACGGCCGCTGCATGTGAGCGGGCTGAATCACCGCCGAGAGCGGCTCCATGATCGTCGAGCGCAGCTCGTCGTTCATGCCACCCGCGGGGATTCGGTCGCTGCTCTTGAGGCGCACGATCGGACGCGCCACTGGGCTGCCGTACGCCGCGTAATCTGCATGGATCTGCGGCTGGGCGATGTCGGGAGGCACTGGAGAGACGGGCTGGCCGAGCTCGCCACCGCCCGGAGTGCCGATCGACCGTGCGGGTGCGGGGGTGCTCGGTCTCCACTCCGGGCGCGCCGGTTCGTCGGGCACGGTGCCACGCTCGAGGTGAACCGCGGCAGCGTCCGGGCGCGTCGTCGGCTCGTCGTCATCGTCGCTGAGCTGCGTCGAGAGGGCAACCGCCGCGCGGTACTGCTTGAGGGCGTTCTGCTCGGCGAGAAAGTCGTCGGCGAAGATGTCGCGCATGAACTCTTTGAGCTGCTCGGTGCCCGTCTTCAGTCCGTACTTGACCGCGAATCGCTGCAGCACGTCGCGCAGCTGCAAGGTGTTGGCGTAGCGCTGTTCGCGGTCTCGCTCGAGACATTTGAGGACGATGCTCTCGAGCTCGGGCGGAAGCTTCGGATTGATCTCCCGCGGGGCGCGGAACTTGCACTCGACGATCGCCGTCAAGAGCTCGACCTCATTGCGAATATTGAAGCACTTCTTCCCCGTGACGAGCTGATAGAGCACCAATCCCAACGAGAAGATGTCCGAGCGCAGGTCCAGCGTCTTGCCCTCGACCTGTTCGGGCGACATGTAGCTGTACTTGCCCTTGATCTGGCCGACCAACGTGACGGTGTGCTGGATCGCGGTCTTGGCGATCCCGAAGTCGATGATCTTCACCTCGCCATCGTACGAGAGCAAGATGTTCTGCGGGTTGATGTCGCGATGGATCAGGTGCAGCTTCTCGCCGCGCTTGTTCGTGCCGGTGTGCGCATAGTGCAGCCCCTCGCAGACCTGGGCGATCACGTGGAGCGAGACGTTGAGCGGAAGCGGTCGTTTGCTCTTCTTGCAGGCGCGGATCATGTCCCGCATGTTTCGCCCGGCGATGTACTCCATCACGATGTAGTAGATGTCTTCTTGGCGGATGAACTCACGGAAGTGCACGATGTTCTTGTGATCGAGCTGGCTGACGACGCGCGCCTCGTCGCGGAACATCGTGATCAGGCTCTCGTCTTCGCAGAGCTCGGCGAGGAGCTTTTTGACGGCGACGAAGTCCCCGAGCCCTTCTTCGTCCAGCTCGCCGCCGAGGTGGATCTCGCCCATCCCGCCGGCGGCGAGGCGCTTGAGCAGCACGTAGTCGCCCAACCGATCGTAATCGCCCAGGCGGGTTAGCGGGAGCTCGCTGATCTGGACCGTCGCCTCTCGCTGCTTGACCGCGGGGATCTCGACTTTGGTCTGCGCCGACGGACTGTTCCCCTTCGGCGGCTCCTTCTTCATCGCCAGCGAGGAGTAGACATCCTCTTTCTCGCCCTCGAGGTCGAAGGGCACCGTCATCGGCGAGGTCGGGTTCGGTACCGCATCTCGCGGCTCGGAGGGCTCTTCGAGGGCGAAGGAGTGAGCGTTCTGCTCGCCGAGGAACTCGAAGACCTGGTGCATGTCCATTCGCAGCGTCTGATCGTTCTCGCCGTCCGGCGCCTCGAAGGGGCGCTGTGTCGCCGCCTGATCCTGCGGATTGACGCGCTCGATCAAGCGGAAGGTCTCGAGGAGAAACAGGATTCGGTACGCCTCGAGCTCGGTGTACATCTGGCTCTGGAGGATCGTCTGCAGGTCGGTCGCGCCGTTGAGCAGGTTGTAGAACTGCATGATCACGCGATCGTCCTGAAAGTTCTCGATTGGCAGATAGGGGTTGGCGATTCGACGATGGCGGACCGCCAGATCGGGGAACTCACGGCGCAACATCTCGACGGGGAAGCACTTCCAGGTCACCTCGCGGACGAGCTCGATCAGGTTCACCTCGTGGGGCGGAACGCGGAAGGGGCTCTCTTTGTAGAGCAACTGAAACTCCGCGTCGGGCCAACGCGCGGTGTTGACCAGGATCTTGAAGAGGAAATCTTCGAGATAGGTGAAGAAGCGCTCCTCGTTCACGAGCTGGTCGCGGATCAGCGCCGAGAACAGCGTGAACTCGTCGTTCCCATAGCGCACGAGCTGTTCGAGGGGCACGTTGATGATCTTCTGATCGACGAGCTCTCGGGTGATCAAGCGCTCCGCCAGTCGGGAGCAGCTGACAAAGATCGGCATTCCTCGGCAGAAGTGGATGTGTCGCAAGTTCTTCGCCCCCGAGACGCGAAGAACGCCCGAATATTGGAAAAAATAGCAGTCCGCGAGGATCCGGGCGAAGACGCCGCCCAGCGCCTGCAGCGGCTCGGTGTAGCGCATCAGCGCCGTGTCGCCGTTCTTGCCCAGCATCTCCGCGAGTTGATGGACGAAATCACCAGGCGTCGTGGGCAGCGACTGGAACGCGTGAATCCGGAAGCTCTCTTGGAGCAGCGGAATGTTCAGCGTCGTCGCGGAGGTGCTGTCGAAGAGGATCGTCTTCTGCAGCACCGCTTCGGGCACCTCCGCCAGGCAGGCGAGCCCGTTTACGGGAGGCAGGTTCTTGTCCAGGACCAACAGATCGGGACGGCGGAAGGGGAGGGCGTGGCGCAGGCCAGCGCGATTGGGGACGAAGCGGAAGTTGCAGTTGACGAGCGCGCCGACGCTCTCGATCAGCAGGCGGATCGACGGCTGGTGCTCTCCGACCAGAACATCGTGGGGCGCGTTCGTCGACATGGGCTCTCGGCCTGCTTGCACGGGACATTCAACCGTCCCCTATTGTAACGGAAACGCACGAGAAAGCAAACGCGGGGTATCAGAAATCGTGACGCAGAGAGATCGCCATCGTAAATACCGCGCCGCTGTAGCTCAGATTGCCGACCGGATCGAGCGGATCGGTCTTCAGCGACGTCTTGCTCGGCATCAGCAGCACCTGGCCCGAGACGTCGATCGACACGGGGCGTCGGTGGACCTCGAGGGGGTTGGCGAAGGTGAAGGAGAGCCCTGCCGAGATCGCGTGGACGTCGTTGTCGAGGTAGTTGTACGCCTGGGTTTGCGACGGCACCGGCGTCGGGCGATAGAAATAGCCCGCGCGAACGCGCAGCCAGGTCAGCGGGCCATACTCGACGCCGATCCGGTAGGTCAGGGTGTTGCGGAAGCGCATCTTGATCGACGGGGTGCTGCGGCCGATGTCGATCGCGTTGGCCAGGCCGAGCCCGTCGAGCAGCGTTCCGCCGACGTCGACCTTCAGCTGCGGCGAGGGGTCGGGGGCGCGGCTCCAGAGGGCGTAGAGGAAATCGACGGCGATCGTCAACCGTGGCTTCTCGAAGTGATACGACGCACCGAAGCTGAACTGGTGCGGCGTATAGAGCACCGTTCCCGAGATGTCGAGGTTGAGCGAGATCGGATCGCCCAGACGCAGCGCCGCCGGGAGCTTGAAGTTGAGCGCCAGTGAGGCGCGGTAGGTCACGACGATCCGCAGCGCCTTGAAGGGGCGCACGAGGATTCCCGCGGTGAAGTTGGCCGTCGGGATCACCTCGACGGTGATGTTCGACTTGGTCAGCTGGTCGTTGAGCACGTCGATCGTCAAGCCGACGTCGCCGAAGAGCTTCGCCAGCACCTGAATTCC
>JAGQJP010000368.1 GCA_020430585.1 Myxococcales bacterium
CGTATCGTCGACGCTGGTGTCCGCCACGCTCGTATCGTCGACGCTGGTGTCCGCCACGCTCGTATCGTCGACGCTGGTGTCCGCCACGCTCGAATCGTCGACGCTCGCGTCCGCCACGCTCGAATCGTCGACGCTCGCGTCCGCCACGCTCGAATCGTCGACGCTGGTGTCCGCCACGCTGGTATCGTCGACGCCGGTGTCCGCCACGCTGGTATCGTCGACGCCGGTGTCATCACTTGGCGCGTCGCTGCCGAGATCCGCGGTGGTCCCGTCAGCGGTGGCATCTTCGCCCGACTGCATGTCGTCGCCGAGGGTGTCCTCGCCGCCATTCTGATCGACGGTCGCGTCCTGCGCCACGTCGGGACCCGTCGTGTCCGGACGTTGGGTATCCGTGCCGACGAGGTCGGTCGCCGTGCCGTCACCCGTCGGCTGATCGCCCTCGCTGCCGTCCTGCGTCTTGAGGCTTCCCTCGGTCGATGTGCCGCCGCAGCCCGTGATCGAAAACGCCCAACCCGTCGCCGCCAAGAGCAGGGCGGCGAAAACCCAACGTCGTACCATTTCGATTGTCCTTGTTCGATCGTACTATGCTGTACCAGTATAGCGGGCGCGATCCACCAGCACAATCGTGTTTATCGCCCTGTTCGCCGGCGCCTCGGGGCAGCGTCGACTCAACCCGTGAGTCTCTTCGGAGCGAGCCCCTTGTGCAGCTCGAGCTCGTCCCGAATCGCGATGCCGTAGAAGCCGATGTGGGGGATCTGCGGCTTGATCGCGCGGCTCGCTTCGATCGCGCCGAGGTGCGCCGCCGCGATCCGATAGCCACGGCGCTGGTAGAAGCGCAGCGCGTCGACGTTGTCGTTGGTCGTGATCAACCAGATCGAGTCACAGCCCGCGTCCTCTGCGGCCCGCTCGACAGCGGCGATCAGGCGCGAGCCGATGCCGTGCCACTGGACGTAGGCGTCGATCGTGACCAGCTCGCAGCGGTTCCCGTCGATTCGATAGGTCGCGATCCCCATTCGCCGCGTGCCGCGCCAGGCGCAGAAGCCCTCCAACTCCGCGACTCGGTGGGCGATCCCGCGACTGACGACGATCTCCGAGCCGTACAGATCGGGCGCCAGGTCGCGCATATAGGTGCGATCGGCCTCGCTCAACGGCTCGACGTGCGCATCCATGCGACTCTCCTCGATCACAGCGTCGAAATCTGCGCCGGATAGTCGAGGCGCAGACGGGTGTTTTCGGGAAACGAGCCCGCGGGAATCGTCGTCGTCACGCCGTCGGGCCAGCGCACCAGCATCTCGTATTCGCAGCTGAAGTCACCGAGCCCGAAGTGCAGCGCTCGCGTGTCGAGGGAGTTGTACATCCCCCGCGACGAGCGCACCTCTCGGATTTGGGAGCGGTTGTCGGCGAAGCGCAGGGTGATTCGCGCGCCGATCGCGTCGCGATTGACCGTCGTGCCGTTGCCCACGAGGCGCAGCGAGATCCAGCGGTTCTGCGAGCCGATCTCGTTGCGAAAGAGGAAGTTCGAGCGGCCGCCGCCCGTGTCACGGCCACCGACGAGCAGATCGAGGTCGCCGTCACCGTCGATGTCGGCCCAGGCGTGGTTCTGGGCGTTCTTCATCCGTTCGCGCAGCTTGCAGAATTGTTGCGGCGCACCCAGGGCGTCGTTCCAGACCGAGACGCAGAGCTCTTCGTCCGACGGGCAATCGCTGTCGCTCGCGCAGCCGCGGCGACAACGGGCGAAGAGGCAGGCTTCACCGTTGGAGCACGTCGTGTCGTCAATGCATTCGGTCATGCTCGCCGAGAGCGTCGCCGTCGGCGCGTTGATCCCGCTCTCGATCCCGAGGCTCTCGAAGGTCCCGTCGCGCATTTGGTGCATCAGGCCAAACCACGCCTTTTGTTCCTCGTCGCTGTAGTTGCCCTCGTACTTCTTGTCGCGAGAGATCGAGAGATCGAGTCGCCCGTCGTTGTCGAAGTCGACGAGGGCGCCGTCGACGTCGCCTTCGTTGAAGGGCAGCTTGCGTTCGAGGAACACGTTCTGAAACGTGTAGTTGGCCGTCGGACCCTGATTCAGCAGGAGCTGCGTCGGATCGCTCCACTTGCGGCTGTAGTCGGCGTCTACGGGATGGGAGATCGTCGTCAGGAAGATGTCCATGTTTCCGTCGTTGTCGACGTCGCCGCAGTCGATGCCGAACCCGTTCGAGCCCATATAGCTGCCGAACGTCTTCGAGGGCTCGTCGAGGGTGCCGTTCCCGGTCGAGTCCAACCAGTAGTTTCCGCCGGGCAGGCTGGCAAAGCGCTTCTCGATCGCGACGTTGGTGAAGGTCGTGCCGTCGTTCCGCCACAGAATGTTCAGCCCCAGCCCGACGCTCACACCGTAGGTCGAGACGAAGATGTCGAGATCGCCGTCGTTATCGAAGTCGCAGGTCACCGTTCCGTTCGAGGGCTGGGTCGGGTTGGCGATCAAGCGCTCGGTCGCGTTGCGGAAGGTACCGTCGCCGTTGCCCAGAAAGAGCATGTCTTTGGCCGCCTCGGTGGTGCCGCCGCGGCCGAGGTAGAGGTCGAGCTTGCCGTCGTTGTCGAAGTCACCGAAGATCGCGTTCATCACCGGGCCAATCGAGGGATCGTCGAGACCTGAGCCCGCGAGCGGTGTGAAGTGGCCATTGCCGTCGTTCAATAAGATTTGGTGCGTCTCGCCGCTGATGGCGATGTCGATCCCCGCGAAGCAGTCTTGATCACCGTCGTTGTCGATGTCGGCGAAAGCGAAGAACGCCGACTGCACGTTGCGCAGGCCCGATTGATCACTGACGTTCTGGAACGTCCCGTTGCCCTTGTTGAGGAATACCAGGTGCTCGAAGGGGATTCCCGCTTGGGGATTCGGAAACAGGCTGTGCATCACGATGTCGTCGAAGCCGTCGCCGTCGATGTCGACGAACCCGAGTCGGCTGTGGTCGTTGATCGGTACCTTTTGCGCGATCGGCAGCAGCTGATTCTGATCGCGGATCCCGCTTGTCTTCGAGATGTCGACGAAGAATTGAGTCGTCGGCACGACGAGATCGCGCACGGTGCAGGCAAATGGCGTGGTGTCGGACGACGAGAGGTCGTCGGTGAGCCCGTCCGCACCGAAAGCGTCAGCGCCGTTTCCGTCAGCGCTCTGGCGATCTGCGGGATCGCTCGCGTCGTCCGCGATCTGTTGATCGCGATCGCTCGCGCTGCCGCTCGACGAACAGCCGCTCGTCGCCGCGAGCAGGAGACAGAACGCCGCCAATGCAGTCCCGACGGCGATCGCGCATGCGTTGGCTCGAGTGGCTCGCAGTGAAATCTGCACGTCTCCCCCAGTGGTTCGCCGGGTCGCGTCGGTTGATCCGTCGGAACGACGCCCCGCTTTTCCCGATGATACACGGTCGGCGCCACCGCGGTAAAGGCCGCGCATCGATTCGCCGTCGACCGGCCTCGCGGCGGTCCCAATCACCGCGCTCGTCGGCACCCCGTCTCGCTTCGGTGACAAAACCTTTGACAGAAGGCACTGAACCGACTACATTGCGCCCAACACCCGGGGCGACCACCGTCGCGCTGAGCGTGTGACACGAAACCCGCAGTAGACCGCTTGATGCGCAGCTCCTGCGCGAAAAAACCAACCGACGCGTACCGAATCTGTACCGACGGACCCAACGATGAACGGCGGGTGTTGTGCCCGCGACTAGCAACGGAACCACAAATTTGACGACATTCGAAGACTTGCAACTGATTGAACCGCTCGTGCGCGCCGTCGCCGCCGAGAATTATGAACAACCGACGCCGATTCAGGCCCAGGCGATTCCGCTCCTGTTGGCGGGACGTGACGTGTTGGGCTGCGCGCAAACCGGGACGGGTAAGACGGCAGCGTTCGCGTTGCCCGTATTGCAGCGCATCGCCGCCTCGCTCGCGATCGAGACGGCGCAAGCCCCGGTCGTGCCGAAGCCCGCTGCGGGCGACAAATCGAGCCCCGCAGAATCGTCGCGCCGCGACCGCGAGCCGCGCCGACATCGCCGCGAGCCCCTCGTGCAACATCCGATACGGGCGCTCGTCTTGTCACCGACCCGCGAGTTGGCGGCCCAGATCGGCGAGCACTTTCGCGTCTATGGTCGCTATCTCCGCGTGCGCCACACGGTGATCTTCGGTGGCGTGAGCCAGGGGAGCCAAGAGCTCGCCCTGCGCCGCGGCATCGACGTGCTCGTCGCGACGCCGGGACGCCTCCTCGACCTGCAACGACAGGGCCTCGTCGACCTGAGCCACGTCGAGTTCTTCGTCCTGGACGAAGCCGACCGGATGCTCGACATGGGCTTCATCCACGATATCCGTACCGTGATCGCGCTGTTGCCGAAAAAGCGACAGAATCTGCTCTTCTCGGCGACGATGCCCGAGAGCATCGTCGAGCTCGCCAGCGGTTTCCTCCACGACCCCGCTCGTGTCGAGGTGACGCCGCAATCCTCGACGGTCGAACAGATCGAGCAGTGCGTGATGTTCGTTCAGAAGAGCGACAAGCAGCGGCTGCTCGAGCATCTCGTTCGCGAGCGTGAGGTGACCCAGGCGATCGTCTTCACCCGCACGAAGCATGGCGCCAATCGTGTTGCGACGCATCTTGGCCGCTCGGGCATTCGCGCCGAGGCGATCCACGGGAACAAGTCGCAGAACGCTCGCACCCGTGCGCTCGACGGCTTCCGCCGCGGCGAAGTGCCGATCCTGGTGGCGACGGACATCGCCTCGCGGGGGATCGACGTCGACGGCGTGAGCCACGTCTTCAATTTCGATCTGCCCAACGAGCCCGAAGTCTACGTGCACCGCATCGGTCGTACGGGACGCGCCGGACGAAGCGGGATCGCCGTCGCGTTCTGTGACGATTCCGAGGGCGACTTCCTGCGCGACATCGAGAAATTGACGGGCGTCGCCATCGACGTCGCCGAAAATCAGCCCTGGCACTTTGCCGCGGCGATCCCGCCGCCCGAGTCTGAGCGCCGCGCCGCGTGGTCTCGATCCGCCGCGCGCGGTCGGCCGTCGAGTGATCGCCGTACGCCGCCCGTCGTGACGCGTCGTCAGCGAACGCGCGTCGAGCCCCACAGCGAGGGGATCGTCGTCGAAGCGCTTCACCGCGCCGTCAAAGAGCCTGCGTCGCGTCACGAAGCGGGACGACCCTCCGAGGAAGGACGCGCCACCGATGCCGGTCGTCGACCGCGCGGTGGTGGTCGGGGTCGAGGCCGCGATCGATCGATGTCGGCACCCAGCGAGAACCTGGGTAACCGTCAGCGTCCGTCGCGTCAACGCAGCTTCCCTGACGGAGCGCGCGAGCCGATGTCGGCGGGTGGAGAGCCCAACGGCAACCGGGCGCTGCGACCGCCTGTCGACGTCGATGGAAACCGCGCGCCGCGAGCGGAGCAAGAGATCGACGGCAATCGGGCCCCCCGCTCCCAAGGCGCTGGCGGTGGCAATCGCGCCCCCCGCTCCCAAGGCGCTGGCGGTGGCAATCGCGCCCCCCGCTCCCAAGGCGCTGGCGGTGGTAATCGCGAACGCGGCCCGCGCGCCGAGGGTGGCGGCAATCGAGAGCCGCGTCAACGCGGGGCAGCTGGTAGCGGCGAACGTCGCCCGCGAGGGGAGGGCAACGGCAATCGCGCTCCCCAAGCCCAAAGTGACGACGTCGGCAATCGCGCCCCACGCGGAGAGCGTCCCGCCGCGACGTGGGATGCTCCACGCGGGGAAACCAACTCCGATCTGCGACCCGGCCGTCGGCGTCGCTATCTCTCCTGACCCCGTTTCGTCCGCGCCAAAAAACGTGACATCTCGCGCCCCGATCGGCTACCACTAGGGGGATGAGCAATCTTCTCGCCGCTCGCCTGCAGATGGCGATCTCTCTCGGTTTCCACATCATCTTCGCGGTGATCGCGATGGCGATGCCCCTCTTGATGGTGGTCGCCGAATGGCGCTTCATCCGCACTGGCGACGCGCTCTATCGCGACCTGGCCAAGCGCTGGTGCAAAGGAACGGCGATCATGTTCGCCGTCGGCGCGGTTTCGGGCACGGTACTCTCCTTCGAGCTCGGGCTGCTCTGGCCGACCTTCATGAAGCACGCCGGTCCCGTGATCGGGATGCCCTTTTCGATGGAGGGTTTCGCCTTCTTCCTCGAGGCGATCTTCTTGGGAATCTACCTCTATGGCTGGGAGCGTGTGCCGCCGCGGGCGCACTGGTTCTCGGGGGTGATGGTGCTCGTGAGCGGCACCCTCTCGGGGATTTTCGTCGTCTGCGCCAACGCGTGGATGAACACGCCACGCGGTTTTCGCATCGTCGATCACAAGATCGTCGACATTGACGTCTGGGCGGCGATGTTCAACCCCGCCGCTTTTAGCCAGGCGCTGCACATGACCCTCGCCGCCTTTGCCAGCGTCGGATTCGCGGTCGCCGCGGTCCACGCCTACGCCCTCTTGAAGGGTTCGGCGAACGCGTTTCATCGGCGGGCCCTCGAGATCGCTCTCCTCGTCGGCGCCGTCGCCGCACTGGGCCAGTTGGTCTCGGGCGACATTAGCGCCAAGCACGTGGCCAAGCACCAGCCGATCAAATTCGCCGCTCTCGAGGCGCACTGGGAGACGACCCGCGGCGCGCCAGCGCGGATCGGCGGCTGGCCCGACCAGAAGCGGGAGATCACGCGCTTTTCGATCGAGATCCCCTACCTGCTCAGCGTCCTCGCCTTCAACGACCCCCACGCCGAAGTGAAGGGGCTCAAGAGCGTGCCGCGCGAGCTGCGGCCGCCGGTCTTGGTGACCCACCTGGCGTTTCAGCTGATGGTCGGCTGCGGGGTCTTCCTCGCCCTCGTCGCGCTCCTCGCCGGCTGGCTCCGATTGCGCAAGATCGACGTCGCCTCGCGGCGGTGGTTTCTGCGTCTCCTCGCCGCGTCGGGCCCTCTCGGGTTCATCGCGATCGAGGCCGGCTGGACGGTGACCGAGGTCGGGCGCCAACCCTACGTAATCCAGGGGTTGATGCGCACGCGGTCGGCGGTGACGCCGATGCCCGCGCTGATCATTCCCCTCGTCGCGTTCTGCCTGCTCTACCTCTTTTTGGGGGCGATCGTCGCGGTGCTGCTCAAGCGGCACGTCTTCCTCACCGTCGTGCCCGCCGCGGAAGCGCCGAGCGTACCGGGAGGAGCGCGATGAGCCTCGACGCGTTGCAGCTCTTCATCGGCGGCGTGATGCTCGCCGCGCTTCTGATCTACACCCTCACGGGCGGTGCCGACTTCGGCGGCGGCGTCTGGGATCTGTTCGCGCGAGGGCCGCGCGCCGACGCTCAGCGGCGGGCGATCGCCGAGGCGATCGGGCCGATCTGGGAGGCCAACCACGTCTGGTTGATCGTCGTGATCGTGCTGATGTTCGTCGCCTTCCCCGTCGCCTTTGCGGCGATCTCGACCAACCTGCACATTCCGCTGTTGCTGGTGCTATTCGGAATCGTCCTGCGCGGGTCGGCCTTCGTCTTTCGCGCCTACGACCCACAGTCGAGCGGGCTGGATCGTCGCTGGAGCTTGGTCTTTTCGGTCGCGAGCGCGGCCACGCCCGTGATGCTCGGGGTCGTTCTCGGCGCCGTCTGCAGCGACAAGATCCTCTTTCGTCCAACGACGGGCGAGCTGATCCCGGATTTCGTCGGCGCCTGGCTAACGCCGTTTCCCTTCGCCGTCGGCGGCTTCACCCTGGCGCTGTTCGCCTTCCTCGCCGCCGTCTATCTGACGATCGAGGCCGACGATCCCGAGCTGCGCGACGACTTTCGTCGGCGAGCGCTCTACAGCGCCGTCGCCTCGGGGGTATTTGCCTTCGTCGCGCTGGGATTGGCCGCGCGCGAGGCGCCTCGAATCTTCGAGGCGTTGACGCAGACGAGCTGGTCGATCCCGCTTCAACTGGCGACCGCCGCCTGCGCCGTCGGCACGATGGTTGCTCTCGCCCGCAAGGCGGATCGGCTGGCGCGGCTGCTGGCGATCGGGCAGGTTACGCTGATCGTCGTCGGCTTCGGAGCCGCGCAATATCCCTTTGTGCTCGCGCCTCGGCTGACGATCTACAACGAAACCGCGCCGATGTCGGTTCTCTGGCCCGTAAGCATCGCGCTGGCCATCGGTACGGTGCTCATTGCGCCGGCCTTCGCTTATCTCTATCTCGTCTTCAAACGCCGCCGCGTCGTCGAGCGCTCCGAGGCGGTAAAATGACATGGCTCGCGCTTCCTCGCGGCGCTTGGTGGCCCATGCGTGCACCGTTTCGCAGAACTCTCAGTGGAACACTCCGATTATAAACGAATTATTGACTGTACGCCTTTTTGTGGCAGAGGCTTTTGTGCTATGTTGGGTGGATGCCGGACGCCGACCAACGAGGCGCTATCCGGCACAGGAGGCCCCATGAAGACCATTCGAGAACTACTTCAAACGAAGGGACACAAGGTCCACACGGTTCAAGCCGGCGAGACCGTCTATCGAGCGATCGAGAAGATGGTCGAGCACAACATCGGTGCCCTGCTCGTCAAACGCGAGGAGCGTGTGATCGGGATCATCACCGAGCGCGACTATCTGAAGAAAGTGATTCTGAAGAATCGCTCGTCAAAAGAGACCTCGGTCGAGACGATCATGTCGCCCGAGCTCGTCGTGACCAACTCGGCACGGACGATCGGCGAGGCGTTGGCGACGATGACCGAGAAGCGCTGCCGCCACCTTCCCGTTCTGGAAGACGGCAAGCTCTGTGGGCTCGTTTCGATCGGCGATCTCGTCAAGGCGATGATCGCCGATCAGAAGGCGCACATCGAGTTCCTCGAGGAATACCTGTACGGCGGACGCTAGATGTTGGCGGCGGCGCGAAGGACGGGATTAAAAGAGAACTTTTGGCGAGATGGCGCGTACCTTGGATCCGAGTATACCGAACGGGTCGACCCGCGAGTAAAAGGAGGGACCGATGCGCGCAGCCTACTGCCTGTTCTTGTTCGTGAGCGCGCTCACGCTAGCGCCGATGACCGCCCGCGCCGCGCCGAACCGCTGGGTGGAGGGCTTCCACGAAGATGAGCCGCGTTGGAAGAGCCGGTTCTTCTATCGCTACACCGACGCCGAGAGCTACTACTTTCTCACGGGCAATCGGCGCGACATTCGACCGCGTGGCCAGAAGGGCCTCTGGCTCTCGAAGCGCGACACGTCGCCGAATCTCACCGTCAAGCCGATGCGCATCGCGGTCAAGCCGGCGATCGGAAAAGAGGCGAGCTACGTCGCGTTTGGAGTCTGCAATCATCTGGCGCGCTTGACCGTGCGTTTCGTCGACAATCGAGGCAAGGTCTTCGCCATCAGCTGCGTTCCCCAGACGAAGAAGTACTACCAATACCATCGGATCGCCGTGCGCCTGAAACACGGGCTACGGGCGATCATCTTCGACGGTCACGGTGGCCAGGTCGCGGGCAACATCAATGTCAACGACGTCGAGGTCGCCTTCGGCAAGCTCACGAGCCGCGACACGTTCATCCTGCACGAGACCAACAACGGCGTCTGCCGCGACCTCAGCGATCCGCCAGCGCCCAAACCGCTCCGCCGCCCGCCCGTCGAGGAGCGGGGACGCACGTTCCGCTCGTCTCCTGGCGGTTGACGCCCGCATCGGTGCTGTTTGCGAGCTACAAGATTTCGAACTCGACGTAGACGCTGAGGGAGACGGCGATCGCGCCCGGCTGCAGCGGCTTCGTCGTCGCCGTCGGCCTCACGTATTCGTTGGCGAGGGAGAGTCGGCCCCAATTGGAGGCCTGGGTTTCACGGATCGTGACAACCCGCCCGAGCCGTACACCGAGTGAGCTGGCGAGCTGATCCGCCTTCTTCCGCGCCGCCTTTACCGCGAGGATTCGCGCGCGCACCTTGGTCGGCTGCATCTTGGTGCTGCGGAATCGCGTGCCCATCGCCGCGGCGTTGGCGTTAGCCGCTGCCTGCATCACCGCGGTCAGGCGCTCGAACTTCGAAAGACAGACCGAGACCTCGAGCTGGGCCCGAAAGCCCCTCAGCTTGTGGCTCGGGTAGCGCTCGTAGTCCGGCGAGAGGGTGATCTGGCCCAGCTGGACCTCCTTGCGCTGAACGGACGCCGCTTGGAGAGACTCGAGGAGCTTGCCTTTCCGCCGTTCGAGCTCTTCCATCGCCGCCTTCGGCGTCGGCCGCGTGAGGCTCAGCCGGATCGAGACGTCTACGACGTCGGGTGCGACATCGATCTGGGCGCTCCCGTTGACCTGGACGATCCGAGGAAAGGCGACGCCCTTCGTTCGAGAGCCCGTCGGCGCTGCGTTCGATCGGCGGCAGGCGCTCAGGCTCAGGGCGGAGAGCACGAGGACGCCGAACAGAATCGCGCCGCGGACGAGATGGCGCCCGAGGGTGGGGGGGGTAGGGTGATGAGACATGGCCAAACTCCTTGGTTTTGGGTTCGTCGGTCGCCGTCGAGTCGATCGCGACACTCCTACGGTATCCGATCTGGCGCGAGGTGTTGTCAGGCGAATGCAAAAATCGCCGAGGCGATGTCGATTTGGTTCGCCGCCGACACTCCCCCTTTGACACACCGCCGCTTCAGACGCTAGGCTCGAAGGTGAAGCATTCGAGGAACAGGCCCCGTCGGACGACGGAAGCCAAGGTGAGGAGGAGCGCGATGCGATTGCGAACAGCGTTCGGACTATCGATCTTGCTGACGTTGGTGCTCGGCGTCTTTGCGCCGGGTTGCAAAAAGAAGAAGGATCTCGTCGAGTGCGACTACGCCCTACCTCAATGTCCGGACGGCTTGGTGTGCCAGTATCAGGGGTTCGATTTGCCCGCCTACTGCCTCGACCCCTGCAACCCGAACGACGCCAGCACGTGCGACGACTACGCGGCGACGACCTGTTTCGGACGCGTGCTCGGGCTCTTCTCGTGCGTGCCCAATTGCGACGTGAAGAGTCCGGTCTGCCCGACCGGGAAGATCTGTCAACCGATCGGCGTCGGAAAGTCGCCGGTCTGCCTGCCCCCCTGCGATCCGAAGGTCGCCGACAGCTGTTCCGCCCAGCCCGGCACGACGTGCGAGCGCCGGACCGATGGCTCCTACGGATGCTATACGACCGTGACCCTACGGGGCCAGGTGACCGATGCGATCACGGGCGCTCCGATCGGGAATGCCCGCGTGATCGCCGCCGACGATACCGGAGCCGCGGCGACGAACGTGGCGATCACCGACGCCGAGGGCAACTACACCCTGCAGGTTCCCGTGACGCGCGAGCCAGATGGTACGCTGGCCAAGGGCGTCTTCACGTTGCGCGTCGCTGCGGCGGATTATCTGCCGTTTCCCTACGGCGTGCGGCCGGCGTTGCCGATCGACGCGACGAAGGCGGTGGAGGACGGCGAGACGCATCTTCTGGTGCTGCAGAACGCGACGACCGATGTGACGCTGCTGCCGCTGCCCGACTCGGAGCTCGGTCGACCGAGCATCTCGGGGCACGTCGTCGTCACGACGCCGGGGCAGCTCCCTGGCGGTGTGCTCGTGGTAGCCGAGGGCGCTGGCGATAGCACGACGCTCTATGGCTTCGCCGACCAATCCGGCTCGTACGTGATCTTCAACGTCCCCGCTGGGAGCTACACCGTGCGCGGCTACCGCGTCGGGATTCAGCTGACGCCCGTTCCGCTCTCCGTCGCCGATCTCGACCTCGTCGACGTCGATCTGAACGAGAGCAGCAAAGCGCTCGCGACGCTGAGCGGCAAGCTTTCGATCGTCGACGCGAGCGGCTCGTTGGCGACGAGCGTCGTGTTGATCCCGAAGTCGCTCTTCAACGACGTCTTCAAGAATGGCCAGGTCCCGGCGGGGCTGCGGGCGCCAGCGCCGCCCGAGGTCCCGTCGATTCGCGGCGACTACCAGATCGTCGGAGTTCCCGATGGGGTCTACATGGTCCTCGCGGCGTTCGAGAACGACAAGCTCGTTCGCGACCCCGACCCGGGGATCGCCGGGACGCAGATCCGCGAGGTGACGGTCGACACGACCAACGGCACGGCGGTCACGGTGCCCGGCGAGTTCAAGGTCACCGAAGCGCTGCACGTGATCGCGCCCGGGGCGACCGAGCCCGAGATGGTCACCGGGAATCCAACCTTCGAGTTCAGCGACGATTCGCAGCAAGACGGGTACTATCTCTACGTCTACGATGCCTTCGGGAACAAGATCTGGGAGAAGCTCGACATCGGCAAGATCACCGGCAGCGACGTCGTTTCGGTACCGTATCAGGGGCCGGCGTTGATCCCTGGGATGTACTACCAGTTCCGCGTGACCAGCATCTTCAAGGGCAACCCGATCTCGAACACCGAAGACCTGCTCGGCGTCTTCTTCTTGCCTCTGGCCACGCCCTGAGTCGAAGACGGCGCGCCGCTTTCTCACCCCTGACCGCGGCGTTCCGTGTGAGCGGCTTCAGCGCGTCTTGGCTGCGGGCTTGGCGTTCGGATCCGCGGCGAAGAACGAGCCGAAGAGCAGCATCACGCCGATTCCGGTGACGATCGCCGAGACGAGAAAGATCGAGGACATCACGGGCGTTAGCGTCGTATCGAGGATCGCCGCGGTCTTCTCGGTCAGAATTCGATTGGCGTCGTGGGTCCAAAAGGGGTTCTCCTTCATCGCGTGCCACGAGCTCGGGTCGAGCTTGAGCATCTTGAGGGCGACCTCCTTGAAAAACCACGCGCCTGCGAGGGGAGCGAGCCCGCCGAGCAACGTGGCGACGCCGCTCCAGCGCAGAAACCCGCGGCCGCCCGTGCCACCCATCGCCGCCGCGATCATGATCATGAACGCCGGGATCAAGAGCAGCAACCAGGCCCCTACGCCAGCCAGCTTCGTCACCCCGAAGCTGTTCGGCACCTCGTTGGCGCGCAGCACGGGCTGCATATCGGGGATCGCCTTCATCGAATCGGCGACGTGATCGAGGATCGTCTGTACCGACTGGGCGCCCGGATTGCAGGGGGGAAGCTTGGCGTTGTTGTCGCGACGTTGGGTCACGATCGTCCAACGTTGTTGATCGATCGGGCTACAGGCCGGCAAGTTCCCGATCAGCTGCGTGACGTACGTGCGGAACGGGATGCCCGTGAACGCCTGTTTGAGTGGTCGAAAGTCGAGTGTGATCGCCGTGACGCCGCCGTCACCGCGCATCACCTTGCCGAGATCGGCGAAGACGCCATCGAGCTCTTTCTGGAGCCACGAATAGAGGCCGATCTGCTTGAAGAGCTCGGAGGGGGTCGGTTTGGTCTTGCTGATCGCGTCGACCCAGATTTTGGCGTCGCGATCGCGCAGCGCGTCTGGCTTTTTCGCCGCCTCGAAGGTCTGGTCGACGATGTCGGGGAGCTGTTTGATCACCTCTCGGGGAATGTCGGAGATGAACTTCGGCGTCAAGGCGACGCGTGTCGTTCCTGCCGCCATGATCATCGCCGAGAGAAGGGGAATCGCGACCAACATCACCAAGAATCCAAATAGAGCGCCAATTGCTTTCATCGCTTCCTCGTTGCGTCGTGGGACCGTCGGGTGCAGACTATCGCTGCTCTCGGTCGACGTCAACCGTTGTCCGACGCCGCGCCGTCGGAACCGATGA
>JAGQJP010000369.1 GCA_020430585.1 Myxococcales bacterium
GCCGCTGACCTCCTGGAGCATCAGGTTTTCCGGTTTCAGGTCGCGATGGATCACGCCCTCTCCGTGGGCCGAGTCGAGCGCTGCCGCCACCTGGCTCGCGATGCGTTCGATCTCTGCGGTGGAGAAGCGCGTCCCCGCCAGTCGGCGACGGGCGATCTCTTGATCGAGGGAACAGCGGCCCGGCACATACTCCATCACGAGATACGGCTGGTCGTCGATGGAATCGTATTGCAGCATGCGGACGATGTTGGGGTGATTCAGGCGGGCCAGGCTCTGCGCCTCTCCGAGAAAACGCCGCTCCCTCTCGGCAGCCTGTTCCGGCGAGTCCGCGCGGTGGACGAGCTTCAGTGCGGCCTTCATCTTGATCGGCAGCTGCAGCGCCAGGTAGACCGTGCCGAAGCCGCCGTGACCCAGCTCGCTGACCAACAGATACCGCCCGATCACCGTCCCGATCGACGGATTGCGGTTACGGTGCTCGTTCGCCGTCAGGGTTTGATAGGACTCGAGAGGGATGTAGTGATAGCCCTTGCGCTGGCAGAGCTCTGTCGCGCACCCGTGGCCTACCTCGCCGCCACAATCGCAGTGAGGACAGCGCCCCTCGTCCGGAATCTGCATCAACGCCTCACCCTTCGGTCGCCTCGGGAGCCAGTATACGGAGTTGCGCCGAAGCGCGTCAACCGCCGCCTATCGACGACGCAGAACCGAGATGAAGCAAGGAGAATCTGGCCGCCCCGCCAGCGGCGCGTCGAGAAAAAAGTCGGCGTACCAACCGACCGGCTCGAAGCAGTCGGAGAGCCGGGCCAACGCGTCGACTTCGGCGGGATGGTAGATCCGGTGCGCTTCGAGCTGCTCGTGGACGACGGGCCCGCTCGGCTCGTGGCGAACGACGCGCAGGTGGCTCTGGCAGATCTGAGACGCCGGGTCGTAATGCACGATGTCGCCGTAAGCGTCGAACTCGACCTCGACGCCATCCACCGTGCCTCGCGCCGTACGAGCGATCGGTTCGAAACCGCTGAAGACGACGAACGGTGGCCGAATGTCGCAGTCGACCGTCGCCCAGTGAAAGATCGGGAAGGAGAACTGGGCAACGTAGAGCCCACCAGACTTCAGGTTCCGCGCGACGGTCTGCAGGTGCGTGACGAATCGAGCGGGCGTGTGCAGGTATCCGACGCTCTCTCCCAAACAGACAGCCAGATCGACGGGCTGATCGAGGTCGAAATCACAGAAATCGCCGCGAATCCAGGCGACCGTCGCGGAGACGACCTCGGCCCGAGAGCGCCCGAGGTCAAGCATGTTCTGGCTCAGATCGAGGCCGGTGACCCGATACCCGCGGCGCGCCAGATCGATCGCCGTCCACCCGCTTCCGCAGCCCATGTCGACGATCGACCGCAGCTCGACGCCCCGCTCGGCCGCCAGCTCCACGAGGAAGTGACTCGTCGACATCGAAAAGGCGTAGGCGAAGTAGACGTCGATCTCGCGAGCGAACCGCTCGTAGAAATCCGTCGAGAAGGGATCGGGAAGACAGATGTAGTCAGGAAGCTCGGCGTGTAGCATCATCGTTCGTCTATCATCGCCGATCGCCGCGTCCCTTGTCGAGCCATCATTGCGGCCCCTCGCGGCGGGCCCTCGAATCAAGCGGGCAAGCTGTGCTCGCGGTCGTCGAGATCGACTCGGGGCCCGTGGTTCCGCGACCATAGCGTCATGAAGAAGAGCAACGCGACCAAACCAGCCGCCGCAAAGACAGCGATCCCACGCGCCCGCATGTTGTCGGCCTCCATCGCCACGACGTGCGCGTTTGCGTGATACTTCTGTGCCTGTTCACGCAGCGAGACACCGATCAGCGTTCCTTTCGCATCCGCTGCGGAGCGGTCATATCGCGTCGCCAAGGCGGTTTGGCGGTTCGCTTCGTCGGCGCGTGCCCGGGCCCTGTAGATGTCGAAGCCGCCCAACGCAACGAGCGCCAGGAGCGCTAGAGTCGCCACCCAATTCATCGCTTTCATCGTTACCTCCATGGTTCGTTCCCGATCATCCCCGCGGGATCATCGGCGCTGGCTGCGTCGGATATCGGGACGTGGGCGCAGCCGCGGTTCGAATATCACTACCACTAGATACGAACGAAGCGTGTGGGAGATCTACTCTCCCCGCGCGGCGGACTCGAAATAGGCGAGAAGCTGACCGTCATCGCGAACGACGAACTGGGCGTCGGCGATCAGCCGCGTCACGAACTCGCGGCTCACTTTGGGATTTCGGCCGGCGCGAAGGGTATCGTCGCCCTGCTCGACGACGCCGAGCGTGCCGAGGGCGAGGGCGAGGGGCACGGCGCAGAAGAGGCGCACAGCCGAGGCGCTCGTCGGCCAGAGACAGGTGTATTCGCGGGCGCGCTCGAGATGCGTTCGGGCGACGCGGCAGATCGCGCGTACGACCGCCAGACCGGCCTCGCGCTGGCGCTCGTCGAGGAGCTCGTGAACGGAGAGGCCGAACGACGAGAGGAGCTCACGGGGAACGAAGCAGATCCCGCGTTCGAGGTCGTCGGCGACGTCCTTGACGATGTTGACCAGCTGCAGCCCGAGACCGAAACTCACCGCGCGCTCGCGCAGCGAGCTCTCGAGCTCGGCGGAGATCCCGGGATTGTCGAGCAAAAACAGTGGCGTCAGCAGCTCGCCGACGGTCCCGGCGACGAAGTAGCAATAGCGCTCGAGATCGGTGAGGTCGGCGATCGAGGCGAGCGGCGCCTCGACCATCCGCTCGACATACTGCTGCATCCCATGGGACATCTCGAGCACGCTCGGGCGAATCGCCTCGCGCTGCGCCTCGCTGAGCCCGCGGAACGAACGAAACGTCGCGCCCGCGCGGCTACAGAGCGCTGCCTCGGCCCACTCACCGCGGAAGACCTCGGCGCTCGCTTCGAACGCGGTCGGATCGCGCGCATCGTCGCGCATCAACGCGTCGAACTCGGCGAAGATCGGACGGCGCACCTCGAGGGGCACGCTGGTGTCGTCTTCGATCGTGTCGACGATGCGACAGAGCAGATAGGCGGCGCGCACGGCGTCGCGCAGCGATTCGGGAAGCATCGAGATCGAGAGCGCGAACGTGCGCGAGACCCGCGGGAGAATCTCGTCGCAGAAGGCGCGGTCCTCGGGCGATGCAGCGCTCGGCGCGGCGCCATGGGTCGAATCGGGCGGCATTGGATTCTCTCCTTTCGTCGGGCCGACGGCGCTGTGGGGAGCAGCGCCGTCGCGGCGTGTGTTCGAGCCCTTTTCCGGGGCCCAGACGAGGAAGTGTAGTCAGAATCGAGCCGATCTTTCAAGCCCCGATCGAATCGCCAACGCCCCGCCGGCACCCGACACCCACTCGTCGGCAGCGATTGCGGCGGGACGGAAAATCGCGTAGAGTAGGCCTCATGAGCGATGACGCCAAGAAAGAGGGGCTCCTCCAGACCGCGAAGACGCAGCTGATCATCCTGGGCGCATTCCTCGCGATTTTTTGGGGGCTCGAGATCGTCGACCAGGTCTTTCTCGGTCAGGCCCTCGACCAC
>JAGQJP010000370.1 GCA_020430585.1 Myxococcales bacterium
GGTGGCCACCGACTGGGAGTCCCTCGGAGCGCTAGGAGCGGGCGCGAACAAGGGCGCCTTTCTCGTCCTCCAACAGTCGGTCTTTCTCGCTCTGGCGATCCTCTACGCCTCGATCGTGGGCTCCCTGTTGGGCTCGCTGCATTCCTTCGTCGGGCTCGACGACGGCGTGAGGCGCGCCTGGCGCAAGCTGCGCGAGAAGAAGTTCGACGTGCGCTTCACCTCGACGATGTTCGCGATCGGCGTGGCGATGCTCGGCTTCTTCATCACCTTTCGCCTGATGCTGCGGACGAAAGACCCTGATTTCTTCGAGAAACCGATCTCAGGTAGCTATTTTGCCGTAATTTCGGTGTTGTTGACGACGATCTGGGCCCTCGTCTCGCTCTCGGCCTATCGCCTCGCCCGGGCGGTTCTGCGGCCGATTCGCGAGCGGATCGGCTTCTCGATCTCCGCCGTGCTACTCGGTCTCGGCCTCTTGGGTGCCCTCTTCGTCTTTGCGTTGGTCACCGTCAAGGCCCGCGGCGATGAAAACTTGCGCAACGTGATTCGCCTGCCGCTGCTCTTCGCGGCCACCGCCGGAATCCACACCGTCGCGCTCGCCGCGCTCTTCGCGTTGCGCCGCAGCCGACTGCTGCAAGCGCTGGTCTCGGTCCCCGGCCGTTATCCGCTCTACCTGGTGGCCTTGGGCATCGTCGGGTACGGGGCGCTGCGGACCGACGCGCACCCCGAGGCAAAGGCGGCGATGGCCTCGAAGTCGCTCTACGAGCTCGAGGCGGTGCGCTTCTTCCAGGCGATCGTCGACCTCGATGGCGATGGTAGCTCATTCATCTACGGCGGCCCCGATTGCAACGACTTCAACGCCAAGATTGGCCCCCATGCCGATGATATTCCAGGTAACGGCATCGACGAGGACTGTCGCGGTGGCGACCGGCAGCCCGATCCACCCGAGCGCAAGCGCATCGCAGAGAGCAAAACTCCGGATCCACGACCGACCAAGAGCCCCAACGGCAAGCTGAAAACCGACGGTGTCAGCAAAACCGACGGCACGTCGA
Organism: Myxococcales bacterium; assembly: GCA_020430585.1. Classification (GTDB taxonomy): domain Bacteria; phylum Myxococcota_A; class UBA9042; order JAGQJP01; family JAGQJP01; genus JAGQJP01. The sequence goes on from JAGQJP010000370.1 coordinate 1,050, forward strand.
AGAACGGCAACCATCGGACGACGAACGGCACGCCGAATAACGCCAATACCCTGGTTCACGCGCCGCAGCCCGATCTGCGAAATCCCACGGCGCCTCAGCCGAACAATCCAACCGCTCCGCGTCCGATGACGGCGCAGAACCACAAGCGCCCCGTCGGCCTCACGAAGCCGAACATCATCTTCATCCTGATCGACACCGTGCGGGCCGATCACGTCGGCTTCTACGGCTATTCGCGCAAAACGACGCCCGAGCTCGACAAGCTCGCCTTGCGCTCGATCGTCTTCAAGAACACCTACTCGCCGTCGAACAACACGCCGAAGTCGACGCCGGCGATCTTCATCTCGCGCTTCCCCTCCGAGATCAAGTGGAACAAGAAGTTCCGCAACTTCCCCAAGGTTCTCGACGAGAACCTGATGTTTCCCGAAGTGTTGAAGCGGGCGGGATACTACAACGTGGCGCTCACCGCGCACTGGTACTTCAATCCACGCAAGCGCAACTTCAACCAGGGCTTCGATGTCTGGGACAACGCGGGCGAGAAGACGATCAAGGATTCCAACACGCAGATCTCGGGCCCGACGATCACCAAGAAAGTGACCGAGTGGCTGCCCAAGCTGGCGAAATCCCAAAAGCCCTTCTTCCTCTTCGTGCACTACTTCGATCCCCATAGCCGGTACATGGTTCACAAGAGCCTGCCGCAGTGGGGCAAAGCGCTGATCGACAAGTACGACAACGAGATCCTCTTCACCGACCGCCACCTTGGCGGCGTGATCGCTCAGATCGAGAAGCTCGGGTTGAGCAAGAACAGCGTGGTGATCGTCACCTCCGACCACGGAGAGGGCTTCGGCGAGCACAAGTTCTACTTCCACGGGCAGACGCTCTACAACGAAGCGCTCAAGGTGCCGCTGATCCTGCACATTCCGGGACGCAGCCACAGTGTGGTGGAGCGCGACGTCTCGCTGGTCGACCTCTACCCGACGATCCTCGCCCTCGCGGGTGTCGACCCCGTCGCTGGCCTTCGCGGGCGCTCGCTTCTGCCGCTGATCGAGAACCCGAAGGCGCCGTGGGACTACCCGATCTTCGCCGAGTTGGTGCGCTACCCGAACTGGAAAGAGGACATCAAGACGATGATCCACAAGCGGCTCAAGGTGATCTACCACATGACGCGGAACACCTGGGAGCTCTACGACCTCGACAACGACCCGGGCGAAAAGAAGAACCTCTTCTTCACACACCCGAAAGCCAAGGCCTACAAGGCGCGGCTCCTCCATTTCATGGACCACGAGCTCGGCCGTTGAGGGCCGATTCTCCCGAACGCGACGACTTTCTCTCCCGTCGTTGCCGACTGGCTTGGATCGCGGAACCATTTGTGATAAAAGGGCGCATGGCGCGGGCGGAATTGGCGTTGAAACCGCATGGGGCCTTCTCTAGAATGTGTGGAACGATGAGCCGACTGAAACGACATTTCCTATTTTGCGGCCTCGCGCTCGTGCTCGCCTCAGGCTGTGGCAAAGCAGCGGTGGGTCTCTTCCCTCCGACGGACACCTTCTTCTGGCCGGTCGCACTCGTCGCCGATCCGCAGGGGGACTATCTCTACGTCGTCAACGGGAACTTCGACCTGAACTACAACACGGGCACGGTCGCCGTCGTCGATCTGAAGACGAACGTGGTCGTGAGCAGCTCGACGATCCGCCTGGGTAGCTTCGGTGGAGACATCGGCCTGTTCAGCGTCGAGCAGGACGGCGTGCGCGTCGCCACGCGTGGATTCGTGACGACGCGAGAGCTGCGCGCCCTGACCTGGTTCGATATCAGCCGTGACGAGACGACCCACGAGCCGCGGATGAATTGCCGCCTCGAGGCCGACCCCGAGGCGAAGCATCCGCCGGCGTGTGAAGACAAGTACGTGATCGCCGACAACGACACCTTTGCCGACCTCGGAGCCGACGTCTTCTCGCTGGCGATCGGCCAGGTCGACGGCACATCCTATGCCTTCACGGGCAGCCTGCGCGATACCGAGTGCCTCAACGGTGTCGGCACCTGCGCGAAGATCAGCGCCTTCTCGATCGAGGATGGCGACACCCAGCTGATCGCCCAGCAGGACTTCGTGATCGGCGCCCACGGCATCGCCGTCTCGCCGCTGACGGGCGAGCTCTACGTCACGTCGCGCTTCTTCGACACGATCCAGACGATGAAGCTCAACCGCAACACGACGACCGAAACGGGCTACTCTCTCGACCTGGTCGGCACCTTCTCGGTCGGCAACCTCGGCAATACGGGCGATTTCAGCCGCCAGATCGTCTTCAACAAAAGCGGGACGCGGGCCTACATCGCCTATCGCAACCCCTCGAGCATCGTCGTCCTCGACACGAGCCTCGACCCCGACGATCGGCCCTACAACCGAATCCTCGACGTCGTCGAAATCGGCGCGAGCCCGTCGGATTTGAAGCTCGTCTACAACGAACGGTTGCAGCGCGACCTGGCCTACATCGTCTGCTTCGGTACCAACGAAATCTGGGTCCTCGACACGGAGCTGTTGGCGGTGATCGACCGCGTCCGCATCCGCAAGGGCCCGTTCAAGATCGCCGTCGTCGACAACCCGAAGCTCGGCCTCAAGCGCGCATACATCACGAACTTTGAAGACAACACGGTGACGGTGCTCGAGCTCGACGAGAGCAGCCCGTTCTACCACCAAGAGATCGCATCGCTGAACTGAACTTATGAAACACGCTCTGCTAGCCGTTTTCCTCGTTGCCGTCGCGCTCACGGGCCTCAACTGCAGCGATACTCCGCCGCGTCCGACCTCGAACTTCCTGCGCCCGCTGAACATGGCGTTGGTCTGCACCGAGGGCACGACCGTGGTCCCGCTCGAGACCTGTGTCACCTCGTCGACCGCCAACCTCTTCGGCTACGTCTCGAACGGCGAGCTCGGCGATCTGGCGATCATCAACCTGACGACGACCGACAACGTCGACACCGACCGCTTCACCCCGGGCTTCACACGCGTCACCCTGGGCCGCATTCCGACGGAGATCACCACGGGGCCGAGCGGACAGTTCGTCTTCACCGTCAACCCCGGCGACGAATCGGTGACGCGCGTCGATGTCTCGACCTATGCGTTGATCCACCAGAAGCTGCCCGGGCAGCCCTACGATATTCTGATTCCCAAAGCCGAAGACGGTCTGGGAAATGTCGCCTACGTCACGATGCCGAATCTCGGGGCGGTGCTCGTCTTGACCCTCGATGTCTTCAGCCTACAAGAGCCGAGCTCGATCGAACGCATCGAGCTCACAGGCGGCTCACCCGCGACGATGGTGCTCAAGCGCGCCGACAAGAAGCTCTACGTCGGACACCTCGACAAGAACTACGTCTCCGTGATCGACCTGACGTCGCTCCAAGAGGTGAAGAAGATCGGCCTCGGCCCGGAGTGCGCCGACGGGATCGACAACGACGGCGACGGCCTGATCGACCAACAAGATCCCGCATGCCGCGACGCCAATGGGCTGAGCGAGCGCAAACCCGAGACCGGGCCGTACTGCAACGACGGGATCGACAATGACGGCGACGGCTTGATCGACGCCGAAGACCCGGACTGCCAGCATCCCGAGACCTGGCCCCAGTGCTCGGACGGGATCGACAACGACGGCGACGGCAAGATCGACTTCAGCAAAGAGCCGGGCAAGGGCGATCCGGGGTGCAAGAGCCCCTTCGACAACAGCGAGTACTCGGACAATCCGCGCTGCTCGGACGGGATCGACAACGACGGCGACGGCAAGATCGATTTGCCCGACGATCCCGACTGTCAGGGCCCCTGGGACAACACCGAAGCGCCCCTCGTGACGGCCTGCAACGACGGAATCGACAACGACGGCGACGGCAAGATCGATTGGCCGATGGATCCCGAGTGCTGGGGCCCCGAAGCGGACAGCGAGCTGCCGCCGCCCGGATCCTGCACCGACGGGATCGACAACGATGGCGACGGCAAGATCGACGCCGACGATCCCGATTGCCAGAAGCCGCCGTTCGAAGAGAAGACGCCGCAGTGCACCGACTACCAGGACAATGACGGCGACGGGATCGTCGACTTTCCCTTCGCCCCCGGCTGTAAGAGCTACCTCGACAACACCGAGGTGCCCGAGTGTATGGACGGGATCGACAACGATGGCGACGGCAAGATCGATTACCCCGACGATCCATCGTGTTACAGCCCGTACCAGAACAGCGAGAGCACCAAGCCGCCGCTAGGCCGCGTGCGACTGGCGATCGATCCCGAAGAGAATCTGATCTACGCGCTCCACCGCGGATATCGCAGCGTGACGGCGATCGACACCAACACCGACACGGTGATCGACGTCAACGCCGAGGAGATGCCAGGCGCCGACCCGCTCCAACGGCGCAAGGGGATCAAGGACATCCGCCTCGGACGCACCCCGCTCGACGTCGCCTTCGTCGCCTCGGGCGAGGATCTGTTGGCGCTGGTGGCGGCGACGACGGGCGAAGTGGTCTACATCGACGTCCGCCGCGACGGGCGTGAGCTGCACCGCGTGCAGGACTCGACGACCGACGACGTCTCGATCGCGATCAAGCCGACGCTGACGATCAACAACGAGCCGATCGACCTCGGCTTCAGCCGGGATCCGAAGTTTGCCTCCCTCGGCGACTTGCAGGTCGTGGTCCTCGACGAAGAGACGAATCAACGCCAGTACTACGGCCTGATCTTCAGCGACGACGTACGGTTGCAGACCACCGAGTTCTGGACGATCGCCTACGAGGGGATCATCCCCGGGATGGGCGACCTGCCGGTCAAGGTGATGGACAATCTGGGCCATGTCCACCTGCCCAAAGGCGGCCTCTGCGAGGCGGGCGTCAAACCGGGTGATCTGCTGATCTTCAAGGGCCAGCTCAGCTGCGGCGGAGTCTCCGGCACCTATTTCCAATACGAGATCGAGAGCGTCGACGACGATACGGTCACGCTCAAGGGTGGAAGCGGCATTGTGCTCAATGACGACGGCTCGGTGCCAGCGAATCCGACGGCGATCGGCTTGCCGAACGTCTCCTGCTTCATCGGTGCCGCGACGGTCGAGGTGCGGGCCAACAAAGAGTGGACGGTGTACGGCTCGGTCACCGGGTTCCTCCACGAGCAGCGCAACGTGAACGGGCGCTGCGTGACGCCCGAGACGCCCGATCCGCGCTTCAGCAGCCGAGCGAAAGAGGCGACGCTGAAGGCCGGAGAGGTGCTGACGGTCTGCCCGATCGACCCGGCGAGCACCCAGGTCGACCGGTACGAGTTCAGCAACGCGGTCTTCCGTTTCACGATCCTACCTGGATGCGAGCCGACGGACGAGACGGAGACCGAGTTCCGCTTGGCCGAGACGCCGCGCGGTACGACCTGGACCTACGCGGTCACGGGGGCGATGACGGCCAAAGCGTTGATCATCGGCACGCTGCCGCGACGGTTGATCGTCGATCCCGGCGGGGCCTACGTCTACGCGGTCGATCCCGCGGGCGACCAGGTCGTACGCCTCTCGGTGATCGACGACACGATTCTGATCTATCGCTGAGCGCCAGGCCGCGCGGCCTGTAACGGTGGGCCCGGGGATTTCCGGGCATGCGCTCGCGATTCCGATCCGCTATACTGTTCATCGAATTCTCACGCGGTCTTCGCACGACCGCGGTAGAACGTCGGCTCTGGGGGACGGAGTCTGAACGAGGAGGACGCCATGCTTTCGAGAAGTCTGATCACCGTGCTCGCGATCGCCGTTTTGGGCTACGTCGCCAGCGGGTGCCGCACAACGAGCAAACTGCCAGAGGATATGTCGAGCCAGGGCGACACCTCGACCGCTGACCAACAGAGCGACACCACTCAGCCCGACGTGCCGGAGTTCGACTTGAGCGGCCTCGATCTCGGTGGGGACACGACCGTCGAGGACACCAACGTGAACCTCGACACGACCGTCGAGGACACCAACGTGAACCTCGACACGACCGTCGAGGACAGTAACATCGGCGATCTCCTTAGCGACGTCGAGCTGCCGGACACGAACGTCACCGACAGCGAGTTGCCCGACCTCGCCGACGTCGGTCCGTCGGACGCCTCGGGCAACCCGACGATTCCCCAGCTGCAGCAGGAGACCGAGTCGGTGAGCTGCACCATCGACGGAGAGACCGTGGGCAAGGTCGTCACGCTCACCAACGTCGTGGTCACCGCCCCGATCGTTTCGGTCAGCGCGACGCGCAACCAGTTCTTCGTCGCCGATCCGGCGGGTGGGGAATGGAGCGGGATCGCGGTGATCGTCGAAAAGTCGCTCAACGTCACGGTCAACGTCGGTGACGTCGTAACGCTCACGGGAGAGCTCGAGGAGTTCTTCTGCTTCACCCGAATCCTGGTCACCACCGCGAATTCGGGTGTGGTCCAGGTCACGGGCGTTGGCCCGCGGCCCCAAGCCGTCGAGATCACCTGCGATCTGCTGGCGAGCCAGGACGGCAACCTGACGCCGAATCCAGAAGCGGAAAAGAACGAGAGCGTGCTCGTCAAGCTCACCAACGTAAAAGTCGTCGCCAAACTCGACTTCGGCGAGTTCGTCGTCGAAGACGCCAACGGCAAACAGTGCGTCCTCGACAACGACTTCGGCACCTGGCCCAACGCGGGCAACGCGATGATGCAGGTCGGCAACGAATTCGACGCGATCTACGGAATCCTGGTCTGGAGCTTCGGCGAGTACAAGGTCAACCCGCGCAAAGACAATCAAATCGCGGGAATCATGGATCTGGTGCCCAAAGGCACGACGACCGACGTCGACAACGGCGACACGTCGGACGCGACGGTCTCCGACGTCGCCGACACCGAAGACACGAGTACGGACGACGGCTTCGACGGAAACTCCGATGACGGCTTCGATGGCTTCGTCGACGACGGCTTCGATGGCTTCGTCGACGACGGCTTCGATGGCAACACCGATGACGGCTTCGACGGCAACACCGACGACGGCTTCGACGGCAACACCGATGACGGCTTCGACGGCAACACCGACGACGGCTTCGACGGCAAC
>JAGQJP010000371.1 GCA_020430585.1 Myxococcales bacterium
AGCTACGAGCAGATCGCCGCCGCCGGCGGAGGGATTCTGTCGACGGTGCGGGCGACGCGCGCGGCGACCGACGCCGAGCTCGTCGATTCGGCCCGACGAAGGCTCGACGAGATGTTGGCCCTCGGTGTGACGACGATCGAAGCCAAGAGCGGGTACGGCCTCGACACCGCGACGGAGTTGCGAATACTCCGCCTGCTGCGGGAGATCGATCGCCAGCATCCGATCTCGATCGTGTCGACGTTTCTCGGCGCCCACTCGATCCCCGCAGAGCACAGAGGCGACCGCCAGGGCTATCTCGAGCTGCTGATGGACGAGATGCTTCCCGCGGTGGCCGCAGAGGGGCTCGCCACGTTTTGTGACGTCTTCTGTGAGAAGGGCGTCTTCCGCCCAGACGAGACGCGAGCGGTCCTCACGCGCGCCCGTGAGCTCGGTCTCGGCGCGAAGATCCACGCCGAGCAGCTCCACAACAGTGGCGGCGTCGACGTCGGGATCGAGCTCGGGGCGGTTTCCGTCGATCACCTCGAGCAGATCGACGAGCGGCAGATCCGAGCCCTCGCCGCTTCGCAGACGATCGCGGTGCTGCTCCCAGCGGCGACGCTGTTTCTCGGCTCTCACCACTTCGCCCCGGGACGTGCGCTCCTCGATGCGGGGGTCCGCGTTGCCCTGGCGACCGACAGCAACCCCGGCTCGGCGATGACGACACACTTACCGTTGATGACGACGCTCGCCGCGGTCTACATGGGCTTGCGGCCCGACGAGGCGCTGCGAGCGATCACGCGGGACGCCGCAGCGGCGATCGGCCTCGACGAGCGAGCGGGGCGCATCGCCGTCGGTCGCCCCGCGGACCTGGTGGTGACGAATCTGCAGCACGAAAACCAGCTACCCTACCGGATGGCGAGCAACCCTGCGGCGCAGGTCTTCAAACGCGGCGCTCTCGTCGCGGCCGCCGGTCGGCGCGTGGATTTCAGCGTGACTTGAGGCGCGAGAGGATCAGACGCGCTCGATCGCGAAGGTCACCCGTCAGCTTCGTGTCGGCGATCACCTCGCGGAGAAAGTCGATCACCTGCCCGTTGACCATCATCGAGAGCGTATTGAGCACCTTGATGCGGAACGATTCGCCCGCGACCATCAGCACGGGAGCCATTCCGCGCCGCTTGAGCTCGCGGCGACGGCAGATCGCCTGGGGCGCGGCTTTTCGAAAGGCCTTGATCAACGTCACCACCAGCCGTGGGTGCTGGATCTTGCGCAGGGCGTCGAGGGCGACGCACTGTTGCTCGAACGTCAGATCGAAAAAGGCGGTGTCGAGAAAGGCGACGGCTCGACGGATCTCGTCGGGCGGCAGCTTGTCGGGCCCCGGCTTTCCGAGTCGCCCCAGCTCGCCCAGGGCCCAGACCCCATAGAGGATCGTGTCGTTGTCGCGGTTGGCGGCATAACGGATGAACTTCAAGATCAGGTCCATCCCCTCGATGTGGCGAGAAAACGCGGTGGCGATCACCATCTGCTGCAGGTCTTCGTGGCTCACCCGCGTCGGTCGGCGGTTCAGCTCCTGCTCGAAGAGCACGATCAGCGATTTCTTGTCGCCGAGCCGCCCGAGGGCGAGGATCGCTTCGCGTCGCTCGAGGCCGCGCCGCCTCTTCACGGCGTCGACGATGCGCGGCAAGAAGAGCTCTTTGATGTCCTTGGTGTAGACGTCGTACTCCCAGTGCTTGTGCATCGACTCGCGATCGTTCGCTTGATGGATCAAGAGGGCGCGCACCATCCGGTCGGCGTAGATCCCGATCGCCCAGAGCGCCGCACGGCGCACCTCGGGATGTGGGTCGTCGACGTGCTCGAGCACCGCCTTCATCAAGATGCGCAGCCGCTCGTCGGGGACTTCGGCGATCCGCAGCACCGCCCGCGTGCGGTTCGAGGCCTTCGGACTGCGCAAGAGCGTATAGACGTACCCCTGCTCCTGGTAGTAGCTGAGAAAGCCGCCGTTCATCTCGTTGGTGGCGTAGACGATCGCGAACAGCGCGATCAAGATGAAGACCGAGAAGGCGAAGGTGTGGTCCCGAATCTCCTCCTTGATGAACGCCGCGTCGTCCGATTCCGCGGACGGGAGCCGAAAGGCGCGCGAGAGGATGTTGCGCTCGCGCCAGGTCGAGCCGAAGATCAAGTCGCCCGCGAGGATTGCGACGATGAAGGCGTTGAAGAAGCAGAGTAGGAGCCAACCCGTGATCAAGAAGAAGTCGATCACCGTCGATTGTGAGCTTTCGCGAATGAAACCGAGGGCGAGCAGGGAGACTCCGATGGCGAGAAACGACGAGACGAGCGCCGAGATCACGAGCCGCAGCCTCGTTTTGGCCAGGATGCGGATCAAAAAACCCATATGACGCCTCGTCTATTCTTGGACGACGATTGGCAGTCTCTTCGCCTGAGTGATCCAGTTGCTCAGATTTTCCTCTCCCGGCGGGTTCTCGGTCACTTTGACGCGATTGTTGGCGATCTTGATCTTCTTCGCCAAGTCGGGCGCGGTCTGCGCCGCCAGCTTCTTGATGCTGTTGACGTTGGCCGCGGTCAAGAGCTTCGCCATTCGCGGCCCGATCCCTCGCACGCGCAACAGATCACAGGTGAGCGCCCATTCGCGGACCGCCGTCGCCTTCACCTTGAGCTTTTGGGCGAGCTCGCGGCGCTGTTGTTTCGTGCGCGTGATCTCGAGGAGCGTGCGGGTCGAGGTGATCTTCATCTGAGCCAGGGCGGTGATCTGCTTGGACGGAACGAACTCGATGTCGCTCAGCGAATAGTGGCTGGCCGACGCGGGCAGGGCGATCGCCGAGAGCGCGATTCCGAGCAAGACTACACAGAGACGATGTTTTTTCATGATACGGACTCGATGCGACGACGCACGAACGCGGCGATTCAACGCTCGCGCTTGGCGTCGATGGGCAAGAGGACGCTGATGCCGATCGTGTACATCAGGTTGTTGACGAATTTCTTGGACACGGTTCCGTCGCTGGCGACGTTCAGCGCTTGCTTCACGATCACGTCGCGAAAGTCGACGTTGATTCCCAGGTACTCGGTGGCGAAGAGGCGGAAGCCGACGCCGACCATCGGCGCAAAATTGAACGACGAGCCGATCAGCTCGCCGTTGGATTTGATCTGGGCCATCCCGACGCCGACCAACAGGTGCAGGTCATAGTAGGCCATCGCCTTGTTGAACATCGTGAACTTGCCATAGATCGGGGCGAACTGCACGTTGGCCATCAGCAGAAGGCGCAGCTGGGCGACCTCGATCGATTGGCCGAGGGTGTCGTTGATCTGCTTGGTCAGGTTCGTGTTTCGTTTGAAGCCGAAGGCGAAATTCAGGCCGATCGAGACCCAGTTCTTGATGTGATAGCTGAGGTCCAAGCCGACCAAGAAGTTCTGCACGTAGGCGTCGTGAAAGGTCTGGCTGAACGTCGGCATGATCTCGAAGCGCTCGGCGCGCCACTTGATCTCTCGTCGCAGGGCCGGTGCGTCATCGATGTTGATGTTGCGCGACTGCGCCGAGGCCTCGCCGTGAACGAGCACGACGAGCAGAGCGAGGGCGCTGACGATCGCGTGGGCGCGTCGAATCATCATCTTATTTCAGCCCCTTGTACTTGAACCCGAACGGAATGAACATCGTCAGGCCAACGGAGAATACGACGTTGTTCACGATCGATTTTCCGGCGTTGAACGTCTCACGATACAGCTGGTCTCGAATCTCCCAGTTGATCGAGAGAAACTTGTTGAGGAACATCCGGCTGCCGACACCAAAAACGCCCGTCGGACGATTTCCCGCGGTGTGCGTCACGCCGCCCCCAGCGAAGATGTACACGTCGAAGTGCACGACCCAGCTGTTGAAGAGCGCAAATTTCCCGATGATCGGCGCATACCCGACGTGGCCGAAGGCGGCCCACTTGGTGATGCGCTTCTCGGGGAAGACCTCGTACTCGGTC
>JAGQJP010000372.1 GCA_020430585.1 Myxococcales bacterium
CAGACGCCAAATCGGGTAGCTGAACCCGACGTAGACCACCGCCCCGAGGACGACGCGGGTCAGTTGATAGGGCAGCGGTAGGACGCTGACGAAGAGGTGGTAGAGCAGCGCGTTGAGGCTGAAGGTCGCCAGCTCGGCCAGGGAGAAGAGGATTCCCTGTCGCACGATCGGCGCGTTCCCGGAGCGGAAGACGAACCACTTGTTTCCGACGAATTGCAGCGCGGCCCCAACCATGAGCGCCGGAAGATTCGCTTGCGCGGTGCTCAGCCCCACTCGTTCGACAAGCAGAGTCAAGACCGCGAGGTCGGCGAGGGTGGCGACCAATCCGCTGAACATGCTACGAGAGAACTGTCGAGTTTCCGAGCGGCGTTTCATTCTCACCTCCGTCGCGCAACCCCAGTCTTGCGATCGCCATGCCAGCATGCAACGTATCGAAAATGCGCACGTCTGCGCCGTGTTGCGAAGCGCGCTGCGCGGACCCACGGCGATCGTGCGACGGGTTTTTCGCACTGACATGTCAGTTTTCTCGCAACCGCGAAAAACCCGGAATGCCGCCGCGGTGGATCGTGTTTTGTGTTCTCTGATTGATGGTCGCGTTCAATTCGGTATACTGTCCCGGCTGCCGCGGGGTCGCGGCTCGGGTTCTCGGAAAATCGGTATCGAAGAAGTAACCTTCGGGAGATGAGGAATATGGAGACGAAAGTCAACGCTCGGTGGAAACGTTCGGTTCGCGTCGCCGGGTCGCGCACGGCGCTTGCCGCTGCGACCTTTGCGGTTGTGATGCTCACGCTCGCGTCGACGGCGTCGGCGCGCTTGGAGTTGCCGGCGCTCAGCCCGGCGGCGCAGGTGATGCAACGCGTCGGACTGACCGACATCACGGTCACGTACAGCAGCCCCGCCGTGCGCGGTCGCGTGATCTGGGGCAAGCTCGTGCCCTTCGGAAAGAACTGGCGCACGGGTGCGAACGCGGCGACGACGATTCGCTTCAGCCGCGACGTCAAAGTGGGCGGAAAGTCCGTCAAAGCGGGCACCTACAGCATCTTCACGATCCCCGCGCAAAATGGAATGTGGACGGTGGTGCTCAACTCGAACACCAAGACCTGGGGTAACCGCGGCTACAAACGCTCCGACGACGTCGCTCGGGTCAAGCTGAAGACCGAAGCGATCGCGCACCGCGAGCGGATGACCTTCATCTTCGCCGACACGACCGACGACGGCACGACGCTCGCCCTCGAGTGGGAGAAAGTTCGCTTGCCGATCAAGATCAGCGTCGACACGAAGGCCCAGGCGCTGGCCAACATCAAGAAGACCCTCTCGAGCTCCTGGCGTCCCTACTTCATGGCTTCGCGATACTTCATGAGCATCGGCGACATGGTGCGCGCCGAGAAGAAGGCGAAGAAGTCGATGATGATCAAAGAGACCTGGGGCAACCAGTGGCTGATGGCGCAGATCTTGGCCAAAAAAGGCGACAAGACTGGCGCTCTGGCCTACGCGAAGAAGGCGTTGGCGGGCGGCGGAACCGATGCGGCCTTCGTCGGCTTCTATCGCGCGCAGATCAAAAACGCCGTCGCCAAGTGGAGCAAGTAGCGATCGACGCCCACAGTCCGTCGCCCCCAACCCATGTCGAATTCGGTCGCCAGCTCCTACCTTTTCGGGGACGCCGCCGCAGCGCGGTTCTTCCCGCGGAGCTTTCGCGATCCCAGCGATCGGCGCCAGGCGGTGTCAGAGGCCGCGAAACGGCGCTGTAGCCCGCAGCTCCTCGCGGTCCTGCGTCGCCAGAACGAGCGTTTCGGCGCCAACGCGCTGCGACACCAACGAATCGAGGCCCTCGAACGCGGGAGCTGCGCCGTGGTCTTCACGGGACAGCAGGTCGGCCTCTTCGGCGGGCCACTCTACAGCTTCCACAAGGCGCTATCGGCGATCGCCGTCGCCCGGCAGCTCGAGGCGGAGAGCGGCACGGCGGTGATTCCGATCTTCTGGCTCCAGACCGAGGATCACGATTTCGCCGAGATCGCGTGCTGCTACGCTCCCGGCCCGGACCGCAGCGTGACGCGCTTCGCCGTCGATGAATCGGACCCCGCGGGCTCGGAGCGGCGCTCTGTCGCCTCCCGCGTGCTCGGAGCTGGCGTCGACGCGGCCCTCGCGGCCCTCGATGCCTGCTGCGAGGGCCTCGCAGACTGGTCGGCGACGGGCGAGATTCTGCGACGCCACTATTGTCCCGAGGCGCGCTGGGCCGACGCATTTGCTGGGCTTTTCGCGGAGCTCTTCGCGGACGATGGGCTGCTCCTCTTCGATCCGCGTGTGCCAGATGTGGCGGCGTTGGCGAGCGACGTGCACCGTCGGGCGATCGACGAGCGGGCGGCGATCGAAGCCACTCTCGCGGCGCGCGCCGAGCAGCTCGCCGCCGCGGGCTTCGACGTGCAGATTCCGATCCGGCCGGGTTGCGCGCTCTCGTTCTTTCATCCAGACGGCCCGACGGGCCCGCGCTTCCGTCTGACCGCTGCCCCCGACGGCTGGGCCTTGGCGGGGGACCCTCGACGCTTCACGACCGCGGCGATCGACAGCGCGCTGCGCGAGCGACCGCTGTCCTTCAGCACCTCGGCGCTCCTTCGTCCGTTGCTTCAGGACCAGCTCTTTCCGACCGCAGCGATCGTCGGAGGACCAGGAGAGCTCGCCTACTTCGCCGAGCTCGCACCGCTCTACGAGTTGTTCGAGCTCCCGATGCCGCTCTGCACGCCTCGCGGCCGCTTCGCGATCGTCGAGCCGCGGCTCGCGAGCCAGCTCGACGAGTGGGCTCTGTGCGCCGAGGATCTGGCGCGGCCCGATGAGGAGCTGGCGCGTCATTTTCG
>JAGQJP010000373.1 GCA_020430585.1 Myxococcales bacterium
CCCGCCGAATGGCGACGGGGGATCGCAGAGCCTCGCCTCGGCCAGTGGTGGCGCGGTCGCTGTCGCATTTTTCTTGACTCCCTCGAGAGTGGGTGGTTTGATTTTGCTCATCTAATGATAATGAAGTTCATTAACAATATCAAAAAAGAGAGATGAGGTCGAAATGTCCCGTGTTCCAACCAACGGCCGAGTTGCGCTCGCGCTCATCGCCATCGGATTCATCGCCGCGCCACTCTCCTGCTCGTCGCGCTCGTCGACCGAGGGGGCGGGTCTGAGCCTCGCGATGGGCGACGTCGTTCTCAACTATGGCGCGATCGTCGAGGCGAGCTACGACGACACCGTAACGACGGCGGAGGCGCTCGAGTCGGCGATCGAAGCGTTCTTGGCGAATCCGACGAGCTCGACGTTCGCCGCCGCGAAGCAGGCCTGGCTGGCGGCGCGCGAGCCCTACGGTCAAACCGAGGCGTTTCGGTTCTACAGAGGGCCGATCGACGATCCGAAGGACGGGCTCGAGGGTCTGATCAACGGCTGGCCCCTCGACGAGTCCTACATCGACTACGTCGTCGATCCGATCAGCGGCGACACGGTGCAGAGCGGGGTGATCAATGATCCCCAGCAGCCGATCACGAAGGAGGCGCTGCAGTCGCTCAACGAGAAACAGGCGGAGAGCTCGATCTCGACGGGGTACCACGCGATCGAGTTTCTCCTTTGGGGCCAAGATCGAAACCAGACGCCTTCCGAACGCGGCGGGAAACGGCCGCTATCGGACTACGTGCGCGACGGCGACGACAGCGACGACGATCCCGTCGCTCGGCGCCGCCTCTATCTTCAGCTGGCGAGCGAGCTCTTGGTCGAGCACCTTCGGACGGTGCAGGCGCAGTGGAAATCGACCCCGGGGAGCTACCGGGCGGGCTTCGAAGGCGACGACGTGAAGCTCTCGTTGGCGCGGATCATCATCGGGGTCGGAAGCTTGGCGGCAAGCGAGCTCTCGGGCGAGCGGATGAAGGTCTCCCTCGAGACGCGGGATCAGGAAGACGAGCACTCCTGCTTCAGCGACAACACGCACCGCGACGTGTTCAACAACGCCAAGGGGATCATCAACGTCTATCGCGGCAGCTACACGCGCTTCGACGGCACGGTCGTCGGTAATGGCAAGGGCCTGGCCTATCTGGTCGCGCTCGCCAACCCGACGCGCAAGGCGGCGATGGACCAGGAGATCGCCACGATCGAGACTGGCATTCAGGCGATCAGCGATCGCGCGGAGAACGGCGAGCCCTATGACCAGCAGATCAAGGACGACACCGCCCGCGCCGACATCCAGGCCGTGATCGAGGCGCTGGAGCGTTTCGCCGACCTCTTGGCGCGGTCCGCCGCCGACGATCTCGGCCTGACGCTCAACTTCATCGGCCCCGACGGTGAGCCGATATGAGCGCAGCTCGGCGGATCACGAGATCGCGGGGGGGCGCGGTGTTGCTGCTGATCGGGTTGCTCGGCGCTCCCGGCTGTCTCTCGCCCGAGCAGGCTCCGAGCCTCGGCGACGCGTATTCGGGAGGGCTGACGACGGTGTTCTACGCCAATCATCTCGCATTTTCGCAGCCCGCGGCCAACCTGAGCCTCTCCGAGGTCTCGGACTTTCGGGTCGGCAACTCGTTTTTCGAGCGCAACTGGGTCACCGCGCCCTCGTCGACGACCGCGCGCGACGGGTTGGGGCCGCTGTTCAACGCTGTCGCCTGCGCTTCGTGCCACGCCAAGGATGGGCGCGGTCGACCGCCCGAGGGATCGACGGACGACATCAGCGCCGAGACGGTCGGACTGCTCTTTCGTCTCAGCATTCCCGGGGTCGACGAGCATGGGGGTCCGCTGCCCGACCCCCGTTACGGCGGCCAGTTCAAGACCTCGTCGATCCCGGGTATCGAGCCCCATGGCAAGGTCGGCGTGACCTACGAGACGATCGAGGGCGAATACGGCGACAGCGAGCGCTACAGCCTACTCGCACCGCACTACCGTTTTCACGAGTTGGCCTACGGAGAGCTCGACAGCGAGCTGATGGTCTCGCCGCGCATCGCGCCCCCGATGATCGGGATGGGGCTGCTCGAGGCGATCGACGACGACGCGATCCTCGCCCTCGCCGACCCCGACGATCGCGACGGCGATGGCGTGAGGGGGCGGCCGAACTGGGTCTACGACCGGACGCGGAAGGCGACGGTGCTCGGGCGCTTCGGCTGGAAGGCGAATCAGCCCTCGGTTCGCCAGCAGGTGGCAGGGGCATTTCTCGGCGACATCGGCATCACCTCGTCGCTCTTTTCGCAGCAGGACTGCGCCCCCGAGCGGCTCGACTGCCTCGAGGCGCCGACCGGCGGGGAGCCCGAGATCGACGACGAGATCCTCGCCTTCGTCGTGTTCTACGCCAAGACGCTCGGCGTCCCGGCGCGTCGCGATCTCGATGACGTCGAGGTTCGGCGGGGCGAGAAGCTCTTTGGCACCTTCGGGTGCGCCAGCTGTCACCACAGGGAGTTCGAGACGTCGACGACGTATCCGATCCCCGCGCTCGCGGGTCAGACGATTCGCCCGTACACCGACCTCTTGCTTCACGACATGGGGCCCGGTCTGGCGGATCACCGCCCCGATTTTCTCGCCGACGGGCAACAGTGGCGCACCCCGCCGCTGTGGGGGATCGGGTTGCTCGAGGCGGTCAACGGGCATACGCGATTGCTCCACGACGGGCGCGCGCGGGGGATTGCCGAGGCGATCTTGTGGCACGCTGGGGAAGGGGAGGCGTCGCGGGAGGCGTTTCGGTTGGCGAGCCGCGACGAGCGTGACGCGCTGTTGCGCTTTCTGCGTTCCCTCTGAGAGATGGACGAGATGGAGACGAGCTGATGGACGAATGGATTCGATCGGTGAAGCGATGGGCGGGCGGGGCGTTGATCGCCAGCGTCGCGCTCGGAACCGTGGCCTGCAGCGAGACGTCGTCGCCCCTTCTCGGGACGATGATTCAGCTCTTGGCGAACCTCTCGCAGCATGTGATCCTGCCGGCCTACGTCGAGCTGGATCAGCAGGCGGCGGTGCTCGAGCAGGAGCTCGGTCGCTTCTGCGCCAACCCGACTGCCGAGACCCTCACGTCGGCTCGCACGGCGTGGCGAAGTGCCCAGTCGCGGTACAAGCGGATCGAGGTGATCGCCTTCGGCCCGGCCAAAGAGCTCGAGATCGCCAACCGCGTCGATTTCTGGCCGACGCGCCCGACGAACATCGAGCAGGCGCTGCGCGATCACTTGATCTTCGACGAGGTGACGCTGCAGACGCTCGGAGCGAGTGTGCTCGGGTTGCCGGCGATCGAGTATCTGCTCTGGGCCCGGGCCCCCGAGTCCGCCACCGTGCTCGAATCCTACGCATCCGGGAGCCTTGCCTCGGCACGCTGTGCGTTGTTGGTCGGCCTGGGGAACGATCTCGCCTCGAAAGCGCACGCGCTGGCGAACGCCTGGGCCGTGGATGGCGGCGGCTACGCCGATTCTCTCGCCCGCGCCGGACGCGGAAGCGTCGAATACGGCTCGGCCCAGAGCGCGATCAATGCGTTGGTGAACGCGATCAGCATGCAGCTCGAGATCGTCAAGGATGACAAGCTCGGAAAGCCGCTCGGGACGAAGTCGGGCGGCGACGTCTCACCCACGAGCGTCGAGTCGCCCTATAGCCGGACGTCCAAGGAGGACATCCTCGAGAACCTCGAGGGAATTCGGCGGATCTACAATGGAACCGTGGGGACGGCCCCGGTCGGAGGCCTCGAGCAGCTGCTCATGCTCTACAGCCCGGAGGTGGCGGCGGCGCTGCGTCAACAGATCGAGGCCTCGATCGCGGCGGTGACGGCGATCCCCGGCTCGCTCTCCGAGGCATTGGTGCAACACCGCGACGCCGTGGAGGCGGCTTACCGAGAGCTGCAGTCCCTGCGCACCCTCTTCGTCGGCAGCGCGATGAGCCTTCTCGGGACCGACACCGTATTCGGTGGGAGCGATGGCGATTGACGCGGACGGCACCTCGGTCGTCGAGCGCGGCGCCGCGGGTAGGGCAGGGCGATGGCGCGCCCTGCGGACCGACGGCGTTTTCGAGCGACTGAACCGACCGCTCGACATCGCCTCGTTGGCGCTCTTTCGGATCCTATTCGGCGCGATGATGCTCCTGGCGACGCTTCGTTTCATCGCCAAAGGCTGGGTCGACGAGTTCTACACGCGGCCGAGCGTCTACTTCCCCTACTGCGGCTTCGAGTGGGTTCGACCGCTGTCCGCCCCGTGGATGCACGTGCTCTTCGTCGCCCTCGCCGTGTTCGCGTTGCTGATCGCGGTCGGGCTCTACTATCGCCTCAGCATTACGGGATTCTTCGTCCTGTTCAGCTACATCGAGCTGATCGACAAGAGCGTCTACCTCAATCACTACTATTTGATCAGTCTGCTCGCCCTCTTGCTCAGCACGATGCCCCTCGAAGGCGCCTGGTCCCTCGACGCCCTGCGCGACCCATCGCGTCGGCGGCGACAGATACCCGCGTGGTGTCTCTACCTTCTACGGATGCAGGTCGGCCTGGTCTATCTCTTCGCGGGGGTCGGCAAGCTCACGCCCGACTGGCTGCTCCAGGGGCAGCCCTTGCGCCTGTGGCTCGCGATGTACGCCGAGCTCCCCCTCATCGGCTCCTGGCTCGCCACGGCCTGGGTCGGTCAGGCGATGAGCCTCTTCGGCGCCGCCTTCGATCTGCTCGCCCCCTTCGCTCTGCTCTGGAGGCGAACCCGTGCGGTCGCCTACATCGTGGTCGTCCTCTTCCACGTCGCGACGGGGTTGTTGTTTCCGATCGGCGTCTTTCCCTGGGTGATGGTCCTCTGCGCGACGCTCTTCTTCGATCCGAGCTGGCCGCGTCGCGTTCGCCGCACCGTTACGGCGCGCGACGACGATGAAGGCGAGCGCCTCCGCTCGACCGACGAGCCCCCAAAGGCGCGGCTCGGTCGCGTCGGGGGGTTGCTGATCGCGGTCCACATTCTCCTTCAGCTCGCGTTGCCGCTTCGGCACTGGCTCTACCCCGGACGTGTTTCCTGGACCGAAGAGGGCTTCCGCTTCTCCTGGATGGTGATGGTGATCGAGAAGCGTGGGACCCTCGAGTATCGCGTGCGTGCCCGCCACGGTGCGCGGAACTGGACGGTGAACCCCCGGGCCTACCTGCGGCCGCACCAGCTGCGCCAACTCGTCACCCAGCCCGACATGATCCTCGCCTTGGCCCATCACATCGCCCGCGACTTTCGGCGGCGCGGCTACCCGGAGGTCGAGGTCCGCGCCGACTCCTTCGTCTCCCTCAACGCCCGCCTTCCCCAGCGGCTGATCGACGATCGAGTCGATCTCGCCCGCGTCTCCGATGGGCTGCGG
>JAGQJP010000039.1 GCA_020430585.1 Myxococcales bacterium
CGCGTCCGGCTCCAGCGTTCGTCACGGCGCTCGTCCGCTTCGACCGCCTGTTCTCGTCCCGCACCTACCAGAAGGGCCGCGCGGTCACGATGGCGGTGATCGGCTTTCGTTGGGGAGCGCCGCAGCCGAAGCGGTCGACGACGGTCAAATGGTTCGCACTCTCTCGATCGACTCCGCCGAGCCCGGCGGTTCAGGCGCGACTCCAGGCCCTCGCAGGCCGAACCTGGGAGGTCCTCTGCGGCTTCCGCGTTCCCTTCCTCCCGCTCGCGCCCGGGATCTACCAATTCCGCTACGACAGCGGAGACTCGCGGCAGACAACGCCCAAAGACCTCGTCGACCCCGTCTTGACGATCGGACCGTCGATGAAGCGCGGCCGCCTCGAGTTTTCGTATCGCGGCGTGCGCTATGTCGCCCACTACGCGATCAGCGCGGACATCACCATCTTTCCCGCCCGGCTGACCCCCGAGCTTCGCACCCGCGGGATGTGCCTGCGCGGATTCCGCAAATTCTGTACCAAGCCGTACCGATCCGCGCCACGAAAGCCCTGAGCGACGCCGGTACGAGCCCCTCGCCCCCCGCGACACCGCTGACCGCCAGGGCGACGTCGATCGAGAGCGCGCACTCGGCTCTCTCGATTCGTTCGGCGCAACCACCGCTCGAAGAGCCGGTCTGGCGCCGCGCCCGTGGCCGGCTCGCGCTCGGGCGTCAGAGACCCCCTTTCTGGCTCGGTCGCCGCTTCGGTCTGGCGACCTTGCTCGCCAGCACTGAGCGCGCTATACTGCGCCGCGAAGCCGCGACCGCGGAATCGAGTCCGCCGAGTCGATGCATCGATCGAGGAGCGCGCCATGCAGCTGCCAGAAGCATTCTACGAGCCCGATGGGGATGGGTTTCGCCCGACCGAGCTCACTCGCGGACCGTGGAGCCCCAACGCTCAACACGGAGGGCCCCCGTCGGCGCTCTTGGGGCGGGCGATCGAGCGCCTGGATGGCGGAGAGACGTTCGTCGTCTCGCGGATTACGCTCGAGATCCTCCGGCCCGTCCCGCTCGCGCGGCTCGAGGTCGAGGCGAGCATCCAACGTCCCGGACGCAGCGTTCAGTTGGCTGTGGCCACGCTGCGCTCCGATGGCAACGAGATCATGCGCGCGACGGCGTGGCGCATCCGCGTCCAACCAGACGTCTTGCGAGAGGCTGTCGGCGCGGTCGCTCCACCTCCCGCCGGGCCAGAGTCGGGCAGCGACGAGCCCTTCTTCGAGAACGTCGCCTCTGTGGGGTACCACAGCGCGATGCAGGTCCGTTTCATCCAAGGAGGCTTCCTGCAGCTCGGCCCCGCGGTCGCCTGGTTGCGGATGGGGGCGCCTCTCGTGCCCGGTGAGGCCCCCTCGCCGCTCGTTCGCGTGCTCGTCGCCGCCGACTCGGGGAACGGAATCAGCAGCGCCCTCGATTCGCGCCGCTACCTCTTCATCAACACCGAGCTCAGCGTTCATCTGACGCGACTACCCATCGGCGAGTGGATCGGAATGGACGCCTCGACCCGCCTCGAGACCCACGGCATCGGCCTGACCCGGAGCTCTCTGTTCGATCGCGGCGGTCTGTTCGGCGATGCCCGGCAGAGCCTGTTCGTCGCCGCTCGCGAGACGACGCGCTGAGAGGCTGACCAATCTCTTCACCGCGTCGGACGTGTGGGTGGCACGTCAGGCGTGCTCGCGGCCCCAGCGTCAGTCCCGGTCGTCGGCGAGGACTCGTTCCACGCGGCGGTCGGGGATCAGCCAGATCAAGGCGACGAAGACGTAGAGCGCCAGCGCGATCCAGCGCGAGAGGAAGGCCGCGCCGATCGCGACGAGATAGAGCACGGGTGAGATCTTCCCCTTCCAATCCCCGCCAATCGCCCGCTTGAGCAGCGAATCGGCGCCCTGCGACGCGATAATCAGCTGCTGTAGCGTGAAGTAGGCGATCGCCGCCATCAGCAACACCCCGCCGTAGAGCGCCGAGGGGACGGCCGCGAAGTGGTTCTCCCCCATCCAGCCCGTGGTGAAGGGCACCATCGAGAGCCAGAAGAGGAGATGCAGATTGGCCCAGAGGATCCCGCCGGTGACGCGACGACAGGTGTGAAGCATGTGATGGTGGTTGTTCCAGTAGATCCCCAGGTAGGCGAAGCTCAACACGTAGCTGAAGAACACAGGGACCAGCGGGGCTAGTGCCCGCAAGCTGCCTCCGTGGGGGACCTTCAGCTCGAGCACCATGATCGTGATGATGATCGCGATCACACCGTCGCTGAACGCTTCCAATCGATTTCGCGACACGCTGCGCTCCTCGTTGTGGGCCGCCCCTCGGGCGGGATCGGATCTCCGGGTCTGGGGCGAGTATACCGGCGCCATCGACCGACCGTCAACGTCGTCACGGCTTCCAGACCGCGCCACGACTCGGAGTCGGCTTCGTCTTCCACGTTCGTACGGGAGCTGCGCCTTGGAGGCTCGGGCTCAGGCCTGGATGCGCGGAACGGGGACGCGGGGCCCGGGGGTGATCCGCAGGCGCTTGAGCCCGTGGTAGAGCTCGCCGTCGATCACTGGGTCGAGGGTCTCGGTGCCCAACGCCTCGACGATCATCTCCTCACCCCCGCC
The DNA here is from genome assembly GCA_020430585.1 of Myxococcales bacterium. Classification (GTDB taxonomy): domain Bacteria; phylum Myxococcota_A; class UBA9042; order JAGQJP01; family JAGQJP01; genus JAGQJP01. The sequence goes on from JAGQJP010000039.1 coordinate 2,619, forward strand.
GTCGAAGAAGTCGTCGGCGACGATCGGCCGACCGGCGAAGAGATTGGGCACGTTCTTGACGATGTCCAGAGGGCTTACGGCGCCGGCGTGGAAATTGAGACGCCCCGGCTCGGCGGCCAGCGGGAACACCTTCAGGTTGCCGAGGTGGATATCGATCGCCCCGGCGTGGATCGCGCGATACTCGCGCCAGGGCATCTCCTCGCCATCGATGAAGACGCGCGCCGGCTTGGCGCGGAAGAGATCGTCGGGGTAGTTCAAGAAGTCCGGCGAGATCATCGGCAGGTGCTGCAACGGCGTCATCTTGATGAAGAACCCGGCGATGGTGATCCCGAAGATCCGCAGAATCGTCTGGGGCCCAGGCAGCTCGTCCATGTAGTACTTGTCGAAGAAGTTCTGTCCCACGCCAGCGATCGCGCAGGCAAAGCCGATGCGGTCGAAGGGGCGTCCGTCGAGCGTCTCGCCTTCGAGATGCATCGTGTCGACCTCTACCACGTCGAAGGGCGTGCGGCGCTCTTCGGAGCGCACGATCGTCTGCAGAATCGAGCGCGCGTGCCCGCGTACGTGGGCCTTCTGGGCGACGAAGTCGATCGTGCCGCCATTGGTCGGAACGATCAAGGGCAGCGGAAAGTCGGCCCCCAGCGCCCGTCGTCCTTCGTTGAGCATCCAATGCAGCGCTCCGTCGCCACCGTCCGAGACCCAGTAGCGCACACCATTGTCGATGAACTCGCGCAGCACGTCGGCGATCTCCTCGGTCGTGGCCGTTTGACGCACGAGGCCACGGGGCCCGACGATTCGACGCAGGTCGTCGAGCTTGCGCTGATGGCGCCTGTTCTTTTTCGAATTGGGGTTGGTGATTACACCTATCTCTCGCATAACGTCTCCAGTCGCCGCGTGGCGCGCGGTGTGCCGCAACCGCTCAAGCGACGGTCGCCGCTCTGACGGTCGAGCCTCGCACGAGGGCGAGTGGTTCGTCAACCTTCCCGTCGAGTTGACCACAGGCGGCGCCGATGTCCCGGCCTTTGTGCTGGCGGATGTTCGCCTGGTAGCCCTTCTCGGTCAGGATGCGCTGGAAGCGCGTCACCGCCTCGTCGCTCGGGGTCTCGAACTCGGCCCCCGGATAGGGATTGAAGGGGATCAGGTTGATCTTCACCCGCAGCCCCGAGAGGAGGCTCGTCATGATCTGCGCCTCCTCGGCCGAATCGTTGACGTCCTTGCAGACGACGTACTCGATCGTGATCCGACGGCGCGGCGGCAAGGGAAACTCGCGCAGCGCCGCAATCAGCCGCTCGAGGTTGTACTTCTTGTTGATCGGAACCATCCGATCGCGCAGCGGATCGGTGACGGCGTTGAGGGAGATCGCCAGGTTGACCGGCACGGCCTCGCCGAGCTCCTTGATCTTCGGCACCAGACCGCTCGTCGAGACCGTGATGCGCCGAGACGAATAGTTGGCCCCCTTCTGATGCATCAGCGTCTTGAGCGCCGCGACGACGTTGGCGAAGTTGTGCAGCGGCTCGCCCATCCCCATGAAGACGAGGTTGCGCACGGGCTCATCTCCCGCCTCCTCGAGCACCCGCCGGCCGAGATAGATCTGGTCGACGATCTCGGGCATCGAGAGGTTGCGCCGCTCGGGCATCTTCGCCGTCAGACAGTAGGGACAGCCGATGTGGCAGCCGATCTGCGACGAGACACACTGTGTCAGCCCGTTCGGCATCGGGATCAGCACCGTCTCGAGGCGCTTGCCATCGGTGGTGCGCAAGAGCAGCTTACGCGTCCCGTCCGACGATAGCAGCACGTTCTCGAGGGTCACCCCTTCAATCGTCGCGACGCCCTCGAGCGTCTCGCGCAAGGCCTTCGAGAGGTTCGACATCTCGGCGAAGCTTCGAGCGCCGCGCTTGTGGATCCACTCGTAGATCTGCGAGCCGCGAAACGCTTTCTCGCCGAGCGTTCCGACAAAGTCGCGCAACTCATCGAGGGTCAGGGCTTTGAGGTTAGTCGGTTCCATCGTCATGCCATCCGGGCGGCCACGCGGGCGTTTCGTGCATTCTATCGCGGATCGGCCGGCAGGGGTGCGGAAAGAGTGCTACACGAGCTCGAAGGCATTGAAAAAGTAGCCAATTTCGAATGCGGCCGTCTCAGGAGCGTCGGAACCGTGCACCGCGTTGCGTTCGATGTTCGCGCCAAAGCGCTTGCGCAGCGTGCCTTCGGTTGCGTTCGCCGGGTTGGTCGCGCCCATCAGGTCGCGGTTGCGTGAAATCGCGTTCTCCCCTTCGAGGCAGAGCAGCACGACGGGGCCCTCGGTCATGAACGCCACGAGATCGTTGAAGAACGGCCGTTCTTTGTGCACGTAGTAGAAGCCTTTGGCCTGCTCGGGTGAGAGGTGCACCATCTTCATCCCGACGATGCGCAATCCCGCCTCGAGGTAGGCGTCGATGATCTTGCCCGTGTGCTTCGCCTTGACGGCGTCCGGTTTGACGATTCCCAGTGTCCGCTCCATGTTCCGCTCCTTTGGTTCGTTCCGCATCCGTTGTCGTTTCTAGCGCAATGCGTCGCGCAACGTCTGGCCGATCACCGCCGGATTCTTCGCTACGCGCACGCCGTTCTCTTCGAGGTAGGCGATCTTCTCTTTCGCCGTGCCCTTACCGCCGCTGATGATCGCGCCAGCGTGGCCCATCCGCTTGCCGGGAGGCGCCGTCTGGCCGGCGATGAAGCCGACCACCGGCTTGTTCATCTGCGAGGCGATGAAGTCCGCCGCCCGCTCTTCGGCGCTGCCACCGATCTCGCCGATCATCACGACGGCGTCGGTCTCGTCGTCGTCCTGGAAGGCGCGCAGGCAGTCGATGAAGTTCGTCCCGTTGACGGGATCGCCGCCGATGCCGATACAGGTCGATTGGCCGATGCCGAGCTCGGTCAGCTGCCAGACCGCCTCGTAGGTCAACGTGCCCGAGCGAGAGACGACGCCGACGCGGCCCTCTTTGTGGATCTGGCCAGGCATGATCCCGATCTTGCACTTGCCGGGCGAGATCACCCCGGGGCAATTCGGGCCGATCAAGCGCACACCACGCTCTTCGACGAAGGGCTTGACCCGCGACATGTCGAGGATCGGCACGCCCTCGGTGATCGCCACGATCAGCCGCACGCCAGCGTCGGCGGCCTCCATGATCGCGTCGCCGCAGAACGCGGCGGGGACATAGATCACCGTCGCGTTCGCCCCTGTGGCGCGAACGGCGGACTCGACCGTGTCGAAGATCGGCACGTCATCGAAGCGTTGGCCCCCTTTTCCAGGGGTCACGCCGCCGACGATATGGGTTCCATATTCGATCATCTGGCGTGCGTGAAAGCTGCCCGCGCCACCGGTGATCCCCTGCACGATCAAGCGTGTGTCTTTATTGACGAAAACCGCCATGTCAGTTTCCCCTCGCTGCTTGGACCACTTTTTCCGCGCCATCTTGGAGCGATGTGGCCGGGATGATCGTCAAGCCTGATTCAGCCAGGATCCGCCGGCCCTGCTCGACGTTGGTGCCCTCGAGGCGCACGACCAGCGGAACCTTGAGCCCGACTTCCCGTGCCGCGGCGACGACGCCGTTGGCGATCACGTCGCACTTCATGATCCCGCCGAAGATGTTGACCAGGATCGCCGCCGGTTTGTCGGCGAGGATGATCTTGAACGCCGCGGTCACCCGCTCGGTCGTGGCGCTACCGCCGACGTCGAGGAAGTTCGCCGGCTCGCCGCCGTA
>JAGQJP010000374.1 GCA_020430585.1 Myxococcales bacterium
CAGCTCTTGAGGAAGTGCTTGATCAAGAGCGGCACGTCTTCCTTGCGCTCGCGCAGCGGCGGCAGGATCAGCCGCACGACGCTCAAGCGGTAGAACAGGTCCTCGCGGAAGCGGCCGTTCTTGACCTCCTCTTCGAGGTTGCGGTTCGTCGCGGCGACGACGCGCACGTCGACCTTGATCGGCTTGTTCGAGCCGACGCGCCGGATCTCGCGCTGCTCGAGGGCGCGCAACAGCTTGGGCTGCAGGTCGAGCGAGAGCTCGCCCAACTCGTCGAGGAAGATCGTCCCGCCCTGGGCCATCTCGAAGAGGCCCTGGCGGCTGACGATCGCGCCCGTGAAGGAGCCCTTCTCGTGGCCGAAGAGCTCGCTCTCGATCAGGTTCTCGGGCACCGCGCCGCAGTCGAAGACGACGAACGGCATCTTCGAGCGCTTGGAGTAGTTGTGGATCGTCTTGGCGACGACCTCTTTCCCCGTCCCGGTCTCGCCCTCGATCACGACGGTGACGCCCGTCGGCGCGATCTTCTCGAGGATGCCGAAGATCTCGCGCATCCGGATGTTCTTGCCGATGATGTCGCCAAACGAGCTGCGGTTGGCCGGCAGGATCTCCATCCGCTCGTCGAGCGACTGGAACTTCAGCTCGGTGTTGCCGATCCCGAGGGTGCAGCCCGGCTTGAGGTAGGCCTCTTTGACGCGCACGCGGTTGACGAAGGTGCCGTTCGTCGAGCCTTGATCCGAGCAGATGTAGCTGTTGTCGTCCTGCAGGATCTTGCAATGGTAGCGGCTCACGGTGTCATCGTCGAGGACGAGATCGTTGTCGTCCATCGCGCCGATCGAGATCGTGTTCTGGTCGAAGATGTACTCGGCGATCTTGCCATCTTCGCGCTCCCAGACGAGCTTGCACTTGCGCAGATGCAGGGTTGCGGGCTTTCCCGAAACGTAGGCGATCTTCGTCGGTGGGATGTAATCGGGAAACTTCTTCGACATCTCGTCCCTAACCCGCTGAAATTATTTCTGGCTACTTGGACGTAGTTATAGGGTACTTTGGAAATCAAGTCAAGCAAACTGGGGACTGTTGACCCCATTTCACGACCACCACGGTCGCTGCCCCCTTCGAATCCCGGCTCGCGGCGACGCCCTCTCTCGTCGACGACCTGTTCTACGCCGTCGACATCATGTTCGCGCATCTGTTGACCTGGCGGATCGCGCAGCCACCCCTCGCCCACGATCCGGCTCTGCGAGAGCACCGCGACCGCACGACGGTGCGCCCCGCCTTCCCATCGAGCTGTACGTCGTTTGATCCCGGGGGCCCGCTCTCGGGAGTCGGAAGGATCGCGGGGACGCTAGGCGACTTCGCGCTCGCCCCAGAACCAGCCGTCGACGGGTGTCGTCGAGATCTGATTTTCGAAGAGTAGACGCACGCCCATCACCAGGTCGTGACTGCGGAAGGTGCGGCCTTGATTCCGTGTGAGGTAGCCCGTGACGCGCATCCCCTGGGCCGGGTGCGGGTGCGACCAGCGCCCCGTGGCTCGGTTGCGGACGCCGAAGCAGACGCCGTCCGAAAGGTGGTATTCCGAGCGCGCAGTGGTGACGACGATATATTGTCCTCGCAGGTCGTCGGCGGAGCCGAGGATCGGGACGACGTGTTTGGGTCGTGTGCTCATGGTCATTCTCCCGGTCGTAGGTTCGAGCAGACCTGTTGACTGACTTCAGGTCACCGTATCGACTGACTTCGGGTCACCCAAGCAAGTGGCGGGCCAATTCTCGAGGGGTCGCCACAATGCGTGATAACTCGCGAATGTGTCACGGATCTAGCGGGCTCGATGAGCGCTCGCCCCGTTCGGGTGGGTGCATTTTGACCTGGCCATCGCTGCCCAACCGCGGTCTGTCGTCCCTATCGCGGACGGGCACGGACGTCGTTTTTCGAATCGCCGCGTGGGAAACGCGAACAAGAGGGCGGGAGCGGATCAAAACAGCAGGTCGGAGCCGAAAAGCGTCGTCTCGGGATGCCAGAATCCGCCCGCCGCGAGGTGGTGCAGCAGCGCGGCGAGATCCATGCTGAGGGCGACACCAGCGTGGATCATCACCCCGCCCCAGATCGAGCGTGTGCGCAAGGCGATCGTGCCGAGGACGACTCCCGCCACGATCGCGCCGAGCGTTTCCGGGAGGGGCTTTTGAAAATGGATCATCGTGTAGGGGATCGTCATCGCCACGATCGCCCAGGCGCCCATCCGCTTCTTCAGGGTCGAAAGCATGAAGCCACGAAAGAAGAACTCGAGGGCGAAAAAGTGCATGAGGTAGCAGACCTCCCAGATTACGAGGTCGGTCCACTCCACGGCGGGGCGGTAGAAGGGGTACATCTGCTGGAAGGAGGGAAAGAAGCTGACGATTCCGACGCAGATCGCGACAGGAACGTAGAGCAACAGATAGATCGGCAGATGGCGCCGAAAGCCCTCGGTGCTCAACCCGTAGTCCCTCAGGCGTTCGCGCAAGACGAACTTCACGGTGAGCGCGGGGACGATCAGATACACCGTCACGCAGGCGAGGACCCAGTACAGATGCTCGATCAGGCCGCCGTAGCACCACGCCGGATAGGGCAGCCAATTCGGATGCAGCTCGAGGCGACCGACGCCCCACTCCGCGACGCGGCGCTGCAGACCGGCGCTCATCGCGCCATAGTTCAGCCCGACGAGCATCAAACAGCTGACCAGGCCACCGATCAGCGCTTTGCGATCGGCCTCGGGCGTCGACTCGGTCTCGGCGTCGATCGCCGCCCAGGGCTCGATGAGAAATTTTTTGACAAGTCGCCGAATCAATGAAAGCCCTTTTGTATTGGGACGTTTTCCCCAATCGCCCGACACAGTCTAAAGCGACGGCCCGCTTTTTTCAATCGCAGTTCTCTCGGGGTCTGATTACCCGTCCTAATCGCCAACAGAGATGAGGGGTCGTCAACTAACGTCATTGGACTGCGAGGTCGTCATATGAAACCGATGGTCACCACACTTACACTTTTGGCTGTTGCGCTGCTCGCCATCCCGAGCGCCTCGGCGCATTGGTCGCCTTACCCGCACTATCACGTGGTGCCTCGCTACTATGTCGTGCCACAGCCCGTGCGTGTCGTGCGTCAGGCCCCGCGGCCCGAGCGTGAATTCTACGACATGATCGGGATCGGCGTCCGTGGCAGCGGTTTCTATCTCCACGGCACGAAGTTCAACCTCTCGAACCTCGAGAACCCGATGATGGGCGGCGTGGGCCTGCAGTTCCGCTCGAAGTTCTCGCCGCACTGGGGCTTGGAGTTCGCCGTCGAGTACATCCGCGGTAAGAAAGAGACGCTGACGCAGCAGACCTTCCCCGTGACCCTGGCGATGCTGTTCTACTTCTTGCCGAAGAGTCGGATTCAGCCGTACCTCTTGGCCGGCCTCGGTGCCCACTTCACGCAGCTGAAGTACGCCAACGACATTCACCGCAGCTTGACCGAGATCGTCGTGCCCTTCGGAGGCGGTGTCGAGATTCGCATCGGTCGACACTTCGCCGTCAACGCCGACGTCCGCGGCCTCGCCGTCTGGAAGATCATCGGCGACCAGATCACCGTTCCCGAGCGCTGCAGCGAAGCTGGCGCCTGTGACGGGGTTCAGACGATCAACACGAAGAGCAAGTTCAATATCGGTCTCCAATTTCTCGCCGCGGTGAGCTACTACTTCTAGGCCGCACGCGAGTGACGAATCTAGCCTCGCTCCTTTCGGAGAGGTTCATCCAAACGCCGAGACTCGGGTAACCCCGCTGCCACCTGCCCGAGCCTCGGCGTTTCTTTTTGTCCATCTGCCCATTGGGACGTGAGTCGCTCGACACGGATCGGCGGCCAGTCGCTCTGCCCCCGGTCAGCCGTGAATCGGAGAGCCGCCGACGGCGAGGGCCGCCTCTTTGATCGCCTCGGAGAGGGTCGGGTGCGCGTGAACGGTGCGGGCGACGTCCTCTGCGCTGGCCTTGAACTCGAGGGCCAGCACCAGCTCGGGGATCAAGTCCGACGCGCGAGGACCGACGATGTGGGCACCGAGAAGTCGGTCGGTCCGTGCGCAGGCGACGAGCTTGACCACGCCGTCGACGTCATCGAGGGTCTTGGCCCGACCGTTGGCGCGAAACATGTACGTCCCGACGCGCACCTCGAAGCCCTTCTCCTTCGCCGCCGCCTCGCTGAGCCCGACCTCGGCCAACTCGGGATGGGTGTAGATCACGTTCGGAATCGCCTCATAGTTGACGTGGCCCGCTCCCGCAGCGAGGGCCTCGGCGACGGCGACGCCCTCCTCTTCGGCTTTGTGCGCCAGCATCGGCCCATCGATCAGATCGCCGATCGCGTAGATGCTGGGGACGGCGGTGCGGAGCCCTGCGTCGACCGCGAGCTTGCCGTTGCGTTCGGTCTTCAAGCCCACGCTGTCGAGCGCCAACCCCTCGCTATAGGCGCGCCGACCGACCGCGACGAGGACCTTCTCGCCCTCGATTTCGCCCGCTTCGCCCTTCTTGTTCTCGAAGCGCAGCGTGGCGACGCCATCGTTGACGCTCGCGCCCGTCACCTTGTGCTCGAGCTTGAACGTCAGCCCCTGTCGTTGCAGCACGCGCTGGAGCGCCGCGCTCATCTCGGCGTCCGAGAGCGGGGCGATGCGGTCGAGCAGCTCGACCACCGTCACCGCGCTGCCGAGGCGCGACCAGACGCTGCCCATCTCGAGACCGATCGCCCCCGCACCGATCACGAGTAGCCGCTTCGGTACCCGATCGAACGAGAGCGCCTCGGTGGAGGAGACGATCGTCTCGCCATCGAAGCGCAAGAACGGCAGCTCGACGGGGACCGAGCCCGTGGCCAAGACGATCGCCTCGGCGCCGAGATTGACCGCTTCAGCGTCGTTGAGGTCGACGCGCACGGTGTTGGCGTCGAGCAGCCGGCCACTCCCGCGGAGTCGCTCGATCTTGTTCTTCTTCATCAACAGATCGAGGCCGCTGGTCAGCTCCGAGACAACCTTGTCCTTGCGGGCGAGCATCGTCGCCAACTCGAGGCTCAGGCCCGAGACGGCGATCCCGTGGCGCTCGAGCTTGTGGCGCGCCACCGAGTAGAGCTCGCTCGACTCGAGCAAGGCCTTGGAGGGAATGCAGCCGATGTTGAGGCAGGTCCCGCCGAGGGTGGGCCGTTTTTCGACGAGGGCGACTCGCAGCCCCAGCTGCGCCGCCCGAATCGCACACACGTAACCGCCCGGACCGCCGCCGATCACAACCAGATCATACCGTTCCATCTTCGCCTCCGCCTCAGATTCCGAGCATCATCCGCTCGGGGTTTTCCACGCACTCGACGATTCGTCGTAAGAATCCCACCGCTTCCGTGCCGTCGACCAGTCGGTGATCGTAGGAGAGCGCCAGATACATCATCGGCCGGATCACGATCTGCCCGTCCACGGCGACTGGCCGGTCTTTGATCCCGTGCATCCCCAAGATTCCGCTCTGTGGCGGATTGAGGATCGGCGTCGAGAGCAGCGAGCCATAGACGCCGCCGTTGGAGATCGTGAAGCAGCCCCCCGTCAGGTCGTCGAGCGCGAGGCTGCGGGTGCGCGCCTTCTCCGCCAGGCGCTTGATCTCGATCTCGATCTCGGCGAACGAGAGGCGATCCGCGTCGCGCACCACCGGCACGACCAGGCCGCGGTCGGTGCCGACGGCGACACCGATGTCGTAGAAATGGTTGCGAACGACGAACTCGCCGTCGATCTGGGCGTTGATGTTCGGCACGAGCTGTAGCGCTTCGACCGCCGCTTTGACGAAGAAGGACATGAAGCCGAGGCTGACGCCGTGCTTCTTCTGGTACGCCTCTTTGTAGCGCGCCCGCAGGGCGATCACCTGACTCATGTCGACCTCGTTGAAGGTCGAGAGGATCGCCGCCGTCGCCTGGGCCTCGACGAGCCGCTCGGCGATCCGCCGCCTCAGACTCGTCATCTTCTCCCGCGTCTGGCGCGGCGCCTCGGAGGTCGATTCGGGCGCACGGTGGGGCAGAGCGACGACGCTCGCCTTGGTCGGCGTCGAGACTGCATCCGCCCTGGTCGCTGGCGACGCCGCATCTGACGACGCCGCGGGGCGCGCGCTCGGGGAGGGCGCCTTGGCGTCGCTCGATTGGGCAGGCGCCGCCTCGCGCTCGGCCAGAAAGCCCAGAACGTCGCCCTTGGTCAAACGACCGTCGCGACCGCTGGCGGCGATCTGGCTGCGCTCGAGGCCATTTTCGTCCAACAGACGGCGGACCGCCGGACCGTCGCGATCGATCGTACCGTCGTGGCTCTCGACGGCGACCTTGAGCGACTCCGCCCGCGCCACGTCGACCTTCGACGAAGACGGCGTCGTCTGGGCGCTGGCTTTCGGGCTGGCGCCGCGGGACGACTCCTTCTCGTTGGCAGGGCGAGGAGCTGCCGCCTCGGCATCGGGCTTCGCCGCGTCGTCGATCTCGCCGACGACCTGTCCGATCTCGACCTGCGTCTCGGCGGGGATGATGATCCGCACACGACCCGCGGATTGAGCGGTCACGGTCATCGTGATCTTGTCGGTCTCGAGCTCGAAGAGGGGATCGTCGACGTTGACCCAATCCCCGTCGTTGCGCGCCCACGAGACCAAAATCCCCTCGGTGATCGACTCGCCGACCACCGGAACCTGTATCTCCACACTCATCGCGATTCCCCTTGCTAGCGGCCGATCGCCTGCACGACGATTGCTGTCTGTTCTTCTTGGTGTTTGCGCAGCGAACCGGTCGACGGGCTGGCGCTACGCGCGCGTCCGACGTACTGGATCCGTCGCCCCGAGAACGCCTCGTGGAGGATCGGGAACATGTAGGTCCAGCCCCCGCGGTTCGCCGACTCCTCCTGGGTCCAGATGATGTCGGTCACTTCGGCGTAACGCTCGACGAGCTCGGCGAAGCGCTCTCGATGGAAGGGATAGAACTGCTCGACGCGGACGATCGCGACCTCGTTGGCCCCGATCTCGTCGCGACGCTGCAGGAGGTCGTAATAGTACTTCCCGCTACAGAGCACCAGGCGCCGGATCGACTCGGGGTGGGTCACCGTCGGGTCGTCCAAGAACTCGTGGAACCGCCCCTCGATCAGCTCGCTCACGGGAGAGACGCACATCTTGTGCCGCAGCATGCTCTTGGGCGCCATGATCACCAGCGGCAGCCGGAAGTTGCGCTTCGTCTGACGGCGCAGAGCGTGAAAATACTGGGCCGGGGTGCTGAGATTGCAGACTTGTATGTTGTCCTCGGCGCAGCCCATCAAGTAGCGCTCGAGATAGGCGTTCGAGTGCTCGGGCCCCTGCCCTTCGTAGCCATGGGGCAAGAGCATCACCAGACCCGTCGAGCGCTGCCACTTCGAGCGCGACGAGAAGAGGAACTGGTCGATGATCACCTGAGCGCCGTTGGCGAAATCGCCGAACTGCGCCTCCCACATGATCAGCATGTAGGGCTCATCGAGCGAGTAGCCGTACTCGAAACCGAGGACCGACGCCTCCGACAGCGGGCTGTTGTAGACGCAGAAGCGCGCCTGCCCCGCGGCGAGGTGGTTGGCGGGGATGTAGGGCTCCTGAGTCTCCATGTCGCTCCACATCGCGTGGCGCTGCGAGAAGGTGCCGCGTCGACAATCCTGTCCCGAGAGGCGCACGGGGGTCCCCTCACAGAGCAGCGTGCCGATCGCCAGCGCCTCGGCGTAGGCCCAATCGACTACGCCACTCTCCTCGACGGCGGCGAGCCGACCGGGTAGCTGGCGCGCGACCTTCGGGTTCAGGTTGAGGTGATTTGGCACGGTGTTCAGCCCCCGCGCCACCGAATGCAAGAGCGACTCCGAGACCGCGGTCTCCGTCGGTGCGTGGGAGAAGGGGTTGTCGAGCCCCGCCCAGCGGTCACCGAAGGCGTGCACCTCGAGAACGGGCCGATTCTGCTTCACCGCGTCGAAATCGCCCTGTAAACGCGCGCGCGTCGACTCGATCATCGCGTCGATCTCGCTCTGGGAGAGCACGCCGTCGCGCTTCAGGCTTGCCTCGTAGAGCTCGCGCACCGACGGACGACTCTGAATCGCCTTGTACATCACGGGTTGGGTGAAACGCGGCTCGTCGCTCTCGTTGTGGCCGTGTTTGCGATAGCAGAGCATGTCGACGATTACGTCGGAGTTGTAGCGCTGGCGATAGCGCAGCGCGAGCTCGACGACGTGCACCACCGCCTCGGGATCTTCGCCGTTGACGTGGAAGATCGGCGACTGGATCATCTTCATCACGTCCGTCGAGTAGGTCGTCGAGCGGCTGTCCCCAGGGAGCGTGGTGAAGGCGATCTGGTTGTTCACCAGGATGTGGATCGTGCCCCCCGTTCGGTAGCCGTCGAGCTTGGAGAGGTTGAGGGTCTCGGCGACCAGCCCCTGCCCCGAGAAGGCCGCCTCACCGTGAATCAAGAGCGGCACCACCCGCGTGCGCTCTTGCGTATCCTGAAGCCGCCTCTGTTTGGCGCGCACACGCCCTTGGACGACGGGGCAGACCGCCTCGAGGTGGCTCGGGTTCGCCGTCAGGCTGAGGTGGATCGACTTCCCGCCGCGGCTGACGTAGTTCGAGCTGTAGCCCTTGTGATACTTGACGTCCCCATCGCCGCCGACGGTGTCGGGGAGGAAGTTGCCCTCGAACTCGGTGAAGATCTGCTGGGTGCTCATCCCCAAGATGTTCGCCAGCACGTTGAGACGGCCGCGGTGGGCCATCCCGAGGACGACCTCGTCGACGCCGAGCTGCGGAGAGAGCTCGATGATCGCCCGCAGCGCGACGATTGCGCTCTCGCCGCCCTCGATCGAGAAGCGCTTCTGCCCGGGATAGCGGCTGTGGATGAACTGCTCGAGCATCTCGGCGTCGATCAGCGTCTGGAAGATCTGTCGCTTCACCTCGCGAGCGAACGACGGTCGGTTCCGAATCGGCTCCATCTGCTCCTGCAGCCAGCGCCGTGTTCGGAGATCTTGAATGTGGACGTACTCGACACCCACCGAGCGACAGTAGGTGTCGCGGCAGATCGCGATGATCTCGCGGAGAGAGGCACGCGGCGGCCCATAGAGGTGCCCCGTGTCGAACACCGCCTCGAGATCGTCCTCGGTCAGCTCGAAGGTTTCGAGATCGAGGTCGGGGTGGCTGTCCAGATTGTCGCCGAGCGGGTTGGTCCTCGCGATGCGGTGGCCCTCACTGCGATAGGCGTACATCAAGCTGTCGACCTGCGCCTGCAGGTGCGCACCCGAGGGGCCGCGCCCAGGCAGCTCGCCGCGCTCGATCCCGAGCTCGAAGCCCTCGAAGAAGAGGCGCCAGGTCTCGGGCACCTCGGCGGGATCCTCCTTCCACTGTTCGTACATCATCGCGATGTACTCCGCGTTGTATCCCGTGCCCACGCTGTCGCGTCGTTGGCGAGGCGGCCGACCAGCCGCCGTTCGTTTGTCCATCGGTGGTATCTCCCGTTGAAACGGTTCGTTGAGCCGCTCGTCTACGATTTCGGGCGTCGCCGCGAAGGCGCGCAACCGACGAGCGGGGGTTCATTATATGCAATCATCGAGCAGGTGGCCATAGCTCCTCGATCCGAAGCGCCGCACCGAGCTCGCCCTCGAGTCGCTCCAGCGCCCCCTCGCCCAGCTGTTCGCCCAGGGCGAGGACGAACTCTCGATGAGGGCGACCGCGACGATACTCGGGCTCCCGCGGCGGGTGACGAAGGTAGCGCTCGATCAGCTCGAGTCGCGGCTCGACGAGCAGCGACAGCGAGTAGAAGAGCAGATTGTGGGTTCGGTAGAGGCAGGAGCCGCCGAACTTGCGATCGCCGCAGACCAGGTCGGAGACGCCGTCGCTTTCGACGCGATCGATCCCACAGCCGCGCAGCGCCTCGACGAGCCAGGCGGTGATCCGATCGAAGGTCTCGCGGGTCGCCGCCAAGCCCGGAACGGGCAAGCCGACGGAAACGACGAGATTCCCCGGGTCGAGAACGACCGAGCAACCGCCACCGCGTCGGCGATAGAGAGCGACTCGAGCGGCGGCGTGATCGGCGGCGCATTCGGTCAGCGAAAGCTCGACCTCGGGCTTGCTCGCCCGCCCGAGGACGATCGCCGTCTCGGGAAAGCGGTAGATCCGCAGCGTCGGACGAGCGGTTTCGCGGGTCTCGGCGATCTGCGCTTCGTCGTAGGGGTACGCTTCGGCGTTCAAGGCTGGCGATCCTGCGGCTGCGCGGCGGGCGGTGGCGTGTTCATTCAGCGCGGCGGAAGGGTGTGCACGGGCAAGCCGAGCGCCACCTCCGCTGCCTCCATCAACGACTCGGAGATCGTCGGGTGGGGGTGGATCGTCGCCTCGAGATCGACCAGCGTCGCCCCCATCTCGATCGCCAGCGCCGCCTCGGCGACGAGCTCCGACGCGTGGGGCCCGACGATCCCGACACCGAGGATCAGCTGGCTCTCGCGATCGGCGATCATCTTCACCATCCCGTCGGTTTGGCCCATCGCCTTTGCGCGGCCCAGCGCGGTGAGCGGGAAGCGACCGATCGTCACGTCGAGCTTCTCTTCGGCAGCCTGCGCTTCGGTCAGCCCGGCCCAGGCGACCTCTGGCGCGGTGAAGACCACAGCGGGAATCGCTCGATTGTCGAAGGCCTCGGCGTGGCCCGCGATCACACCGGCGGCGACTTTGCCTTCGCGCGTCGCCTTGTGGGCCAGCATGTAGCCGCCAACGACGTCGCCGATCGCGAAGATCCGGGGATCAGCGGTGCGCTGGGTCTCGTCGACCTGAATGAAGCCCCGCCCGTCGACCTTGACGTTCGTCGTCTCGAGCCCGAGGTTCTCGCTGTTCGGCCGACGCCCGATCGCGACCAGCACGCGGTCGAAGGTCGCGCTTCGCTTGCCGTTCTTGTCCTCGAGCGCGACCTCGTAGGCTCCGTCGACGGCGCGCACCCCCGTGACCTTCGTCGAGAGCATCAGCTCTTTGAAGCGACGCTTGGCGTTCTTGTGCACGAAGCGCACGAGGTCCGAATCGACGCCCGTGAGCAACGACGGCAGCATCTCGACGACGCTCACCTCGGAGCCGAGCGTGGCATAGACGAAGCCGAGCTCGAGGCCGATGTACCCTCCGCCGACGACGAGCAGCCGCTTGGGCACCTCGCGCAGCTCGAGAGCCTCGGTCGAGCTCCAGAGATCGAGATCCTTCGCCGTCGGCAGGACGATCGGACGCGAGCCCGTAGCGATGATGCAGTGCTTGAACTTGACAGAGGCGACGTCACCGCCTTCGACCGCCAGCTGGTTCGAGCCGACGAAGCGCGCGCGGCCTTTGACGACTTCGATGTTCCGCTTCGTGCAGAGCATCGAGATCCCGCCCGTGAGGGAGTCGATCACCGAGCGGCGAAACGCGGACAGGCGCTTGATGTCGATCGTGATCTCACCGAAGGAAATCCCGAACTTGCTGGCCTCTCGGGCGTGCTCGACGAGCTCGGTCGCGTGGATCAGAGCCTTAGAGGGGATGCAGCCCTCGATTAGACAGACGCCGCCGAGCTCCGCCCGCTCATCGATCAGCATCACCTCTTTTCCGAGGTCGGCGGCGCGAATCGCCGCTGGATAGCCGCCTGGACCGGCTCCGACCACGACCACTTCCACTTCCTGTGTCAACGTACCCATTACCATCGGGACCCTCCTCGATCAGGTGGATGTGCCGGCGCCCGCGGATCCGTCGCTCGGCGTCGACGCGACGCTCGGAGGCGTTTGGCGCTCAGGACTCGAGCAGCAGCCGTCGTGGATCGGCCAGCAGATAGACCAGCTGATTCATGAAGCGCGCCGCGTTCGCGCCGTCGGCGATCCTGTGGTCGAAGGCGAGCGTCATCGGCAGGAGCAGACGCACGTCGATCCGTCCGTTGCGTACGACGGGTTTCTGCTGCGCCCGGGCGAGGCCGAGGATCGCGACCTCGGGGTAGTTGATCGTCGGCACCATCCCGGTTCCGCCGATCGCGCCGACGTTGGTGATCGTGAAGCTGCCGCCCTGGAGCTCTTCGACCCCGAGCGACCCGTCTCGCGCCGCCGACGCGAGGCGCTCGACCTCGGCGGAGAGCTCGAGCACGGTCCGATGATCGGCGTCACGAACGACGGGGACGATCAACCCTCGCGGCGTGTCGGCGGCGACACCGACGTGGTAGTACTTCTTGTAGACCAGCTCACCGCGGAAGGGGTCGAGGCTGGCGTTGAACATCGGAAAGTCCTTCAGACAGCGCACGACGGCGCGCATCACGAAGGGCAACAGGCTCAGCTTTCCGCCTGGTTTCGACGACAGGCGCCCTTTCTCGGCGCGCCGCAGCTCGTCGAGCTCGGTGACGTCCGCCTCTTCCATGTGGCAGACGTGTGGCACGAGCACCATCGAGGTCACCATCCGCTTGGCGATCTTGCGGCGAATCGAGCGCACGGGCTCGGTCTCGACCGGCCCCCAACGCGAGAAGTCGGGCAGCGGCTCGACCTCGAGGAAGGGGATCGCCGAGCCCCCCTCGGGGAACGCCTCGGCGGAGACCGCTTCGTCAGCCGACTCGGCGCCGCGAGCCGCGGCGTCGCCGCCCGTCGAGGTGGCGGATGCCGGGGCGGCACTTCCCTGGGCGTAGCGCTCGACGTCCTCGGCGGTGACGCGCCCTCCCGGTCCGCTGCCGACGACGGCGTAGAGGTCGACGCCGAGCTCTCGTGCCAGACGGCGAGTCGCTGGGGCCGCCGGGACGGGGCGATTCCGATCGGCGAGCGGGACCGACGCGACGGGCGCCGTCAAGGCGACGGGCGCAGCCGAGACGCGCGGCGCAGAAGCAGGCTGGGCGACGGATCCGGCGCCTTTCGCGGGGACGCTCTTGCCGCTGGACGTCGCCGCTGTGCTGGAAGCTGACGCCGCGCTGGCCGAGGACCGCGGGGCGCTCGCAGCAGGCGCCGTCGGCGTCGAGCGGGTCGACGCCGTCACGCCAGGCGCGGTTTCCGAGGCAGAGCTCGCGGAAGCAGCGACGGCCACCGCACCCGAGCTCGCGCTCGCGCCGTTGTCTTCGATCGAGACGAGGACCTGGCCGACCTTCACCACCTCGCCCACATCGCCGTTCGTCGCGACCACGACGCCAGCGCGGGGCGAAGGAATCGTCACCGCCGCCTTGTCCGTCTCGATCTCGACGAGCGGATCGTCTTCGGCCACGGACTGGCCGACCGTGACGTGCCACTCGAGAATTTCACCTTCGTGGATACCCTCACCGAGATCCGGTAGCTTGAAATCGTACACGGTGTATCCTCCTCCGCTCTGCGAGGCGATGCCCCCGAGCGATCAGGTGTCGAGAGTCTCTTCGATCCCGCGCTTGATCCGACCAACCGACGGGATATACATCAGCTCGCGCCCGAAATACGGCGTGATCACGTCGTAGTTCGTGACCCGGCGAATCGGCGCTTCGAGGTGGAAGAAGGCGCCCTCGTTCAGCAGGGCGATCACCTCCGAGGCGATCCCGAGATTCCGCGGCGCCTCTTGCACGACGACGCAGCGACCGGTCTTCTTCACCGACTCGACGAAGGTCGTGTGGTCCAGCGGCGCCAGCGTCAGCAGATCGATCACTTCGATCGAGGCGCCCCGCTCGAGCTGCACCATCTCGACCGCCTCGAGGGTCGGTCGCATCATCGCGCCCCAGGAGATCACCGTCAGATCGGCCCCCTCTTGCACCACCTGGGCGCGCCCGATCGGGATCAGCTCGGGTTCGTCGGGCACCTCTTCCTTGAAGGCACGGTAGGAGCGCTTCGGCTCCATGAAGACGACCGGGTCGTCGTCGCGAATCGCCGCGGCGAGCAGCGCGCGAGCGTTGCGTGGCGACGAGGGGATCACCACCTTTACCCCGGGAAAATGGGCAAACGTCGCCTCGCGGCTCTCGGAGTGGTGCTCCATCGCGCGAACGCCGCCGCCATAGGGCATTCGGATCACGATCGGCGCGGTCCAGCGCCCGAAGGTTCGACTGCGGGTACGCGAGGCGTAGGCCTCGAGCTGGGCGACCATCAACATCGAGAATCCAGAGAACTGAATCTCGCCGACGGGGCGCAGGCCGGCAAAGGCCATGCCGATCGAGGTGCCGACGATCGCCGACTCCGCCAGCGGCGTATCGATCACTCGCTCGTCCCCGTACTTTTGCCAAAGCCCCGCGGTGACGCGGAAGACGCCCTCGTCGGGGCCAATGTCCTCGCCGAGGAGCACGACAGCGGGATCGCGCTCCATCTCTTGATCCATCGCCAACGTCAGCGCCTGTACCATGTTCAACTTAGCCATTGTGGCGCTCCAGCGTCAGATTCTCGTGGAACATCGCCCGCTGCTCTTCGATGATCGCGTGGCGCGTGGAGTACACGTTGTCGAAGAGCGCGTCGTTCTTGAAGTCGCGGCGTGACTCGAAGATGCGAACCTGCTCGTCGATCTCCTGCTTGATCGACTCGTCGAGAGCGGCCTCGCGCTCGTCGTTCCAGATCCCCCGGTCCTCGAGATAGCGCTTGAAACGCACCAGTGGGCAGTTCTTCCAGGCGCACTCGACCTCGTCGTCGGTGCGATACTTGCGCGGATCGTCAGCGGTGGTGTGCATCAGCAGGCGGTAGGTCTCCGCCTCGATGAAGCTCGGCCCCTGCCCCTCGTAGCCGCGCTCGATCGCGCGGCGCACCTCGCGATAGACCGCGAGGGCGTCGTTGCCGTCGATCTGTACCGTTGGAATGTCGTAGGCCAGCGCCTTCTGCGCCAGTGAGCGCGAGTTCGTCTGCTTCTCACGGGGGATCGAGATCGCCCAGCCGTTATTCTGGCAGACGAAGACGACGGGCAGCTTGTAGACCGAGGCGAAGTTCAGCGCCTCGTGGAAATCGCCCTCTGAGGTCGCGCCATCGCCGAAGAAGACGACCACAGCCGCCTTCTCGTTCTTGTACTTCATCGCGTAGGCCACACCCGCGGCGTGCAGCGTTTGTGCCGCGACGATCACGCTGAAGGGGAGCGTCCGTCCCGACTCGTGTCCCGCGTTTCCTTCTTCGAAGCCGTTGTGATAGACCAGATACTGCCAGAATGGCTCGTTCCGCATCAGGCGGCCGCCAAGCTCCCGGAAAGCCCCGACGAACCAGTCATTCTCGCTCATCGCCAGCGCCGCAGCGCAAGAGACCGCCTCCTGTCCCGTACAGGGAGCAAACGTACCGATTCGACCCTGTCGCTGCAGATTCAACATCCGCGCGTCGGCGGCGCGTCCGACTTTCATTCCCCGGTAGAGCGCGAGGAGCTTCTCGTCTGGAAGCCGAGGATCGAGATCGGCGTCGAGGTTGCCCTCGGCGTCGAGGATCTCGAGGCGCGAAACGCTGAACTGGAGAATTTCCTTTTGTGGCATCGGTTCGCCTTGGCTCGTTTCTCGTTTGAATTCCGGATAATTACAGATGTATTGCGGACATTGAGCCCTTATAGCAATCGTGTCTCAACAAGTCAAGGGCCTCGTCGACCATCTGAACGCCTTTTTAATGGCGCCTCTGCCGCATGCCGGATGTCGCGGTGCGTCATGTTGGCTCGTCAAATGATCGAGCGAGTGCGATCGTCGAGGCGACGTGAGCGATCGAGAGAATCCGTCGATCGACGCGATCGCCCGACCCCGAGCCGAGCCCGACACCCCGAGTAGGAGGGGGAGCATGAGTCGATGCGCATCCACCCTCGGAACGCGCGAGAGGAGAGCTGAGAGTGAGGCGCCCGAGACCAAGATCCGCAGACGCCGCGGCGTTTGACCTCGACGCCAAACAACGATAGGCTATCGCTTTCTGCGCTCGTTCACCGACTCGAGGACAATCCGATGCAACATGGCGAACCGACTTCCCGCCGACCGACCAATCGGTTGGGCGAGGAAAAGAGCCCCTATCTGCTGCAGCACGCCCATAACCCCGTCGATTGGTACCCCTGGTGCGACGAGGCCTTCGAGAAGGCGCGGCGTGAGGACAAGCCGATCTTCCTCTCGATCGGCTACTCGACCTGCCACTGGTGCCACGTGATGGAACGCGAATCGTTCGAGGATCGAGAGGTCGCCCGCCTGCTCAACGAACGCTTCCTCTGCGTCAAGGTCGATCGCGAGGAGCGCCCCGAGATCGACGCGATCTACATGACCGCCTGCCAGTTGGCGACCGGAGGGGGCGGTTGGCCGCTGACGATCGTGATGACCCCCGACGGCCAGCCCTTCTTCGCGGGGACCTACTTTCCGAAGACGGGCCGCTTCGGCCGACCGGGAATGCTCGAGCTGTTGCCCAAGCTCGACGAGCACTGGGTCAAGCGGCGCAACGAGTTGCTCGAGTCGGCGGGGGAGTTCACCGAGGCATTGATGCGCCACACGACCGTCGCTCCGGGCGAGGCGCCGGATCTGAGCATTTGTGATGCCGGATACGCTCAGCTCTCCGACCGCTTCGATCCGCGTCACGGAGGCCTCTCCGGGCGAATGAAGTTCCCGACACCGCACAACTACACGTTTCTCTTGCGCTACCACGCGCGCACGGGCCAAGCCCAGGCGCGCCGCATCGTCGAGAAGACCCTCGACGCGATGCGCGCCGGCGGGATCTACGATCACATCGGCTTCGGATTCCACCGCTACGCCACCGACGCCGAGTGGCTCGTCCCGCACTTCGAAAAAATGCTCTACGATCAGGCGCAGCTGTTGATCCTCTACACCGAGGCGTGGCAGCTGCTCGGCAAGTCGGAGTACGAGCAGACGGCGCGCGAGATCGCCGACTACGTGCGGCGTGTGCTCACCGATGAGGGCGGCGCCTTCTACTCAGCCGAAGATGCCGACTCGGAGGGCGTCGAAGGGAAGTTCTACCTCTGGAACGAAGCGGAGCTCCACGAGCTCTTCGACGAGGGCGACGCGGGCTTCGTCGCCGCGCTCTTCGGCTTCGAGCCCGACGGAAACTTCCGCGACGAGGCGACGGGCCGAAAGACGAGTGACAACATTCCCTTCTTGCCCCACTCGATCGGCTCTTTCGCCGCCGCGCACGGCTTCTCGACCAGCGACGTGCGACAGCGCTGGGAGAAACTGCGCTCGCGGCTCTTCGCGGTGCGCGAGGAGCGCGTCCACCCCTACAAGGACGACAAGATCCTCACCGACTGGAACGGATTGATGATCGGGGCCCTCGCTCGCGCGGGCCGCGCATTCGGCGACGCCACGATGCTCCAGGCCGCGCGGCGAGCGTCGGACTTCATCTTCAGCGAGCTGTTTCGCGACGGGCGCCTGCTACACCGCTATCGCGACGGTGACGCAGCGCTGCAGGCGACGATCGGCGACTACGCCTTCATGGCGTTCGCCTCGCTCGAGCTGTTTCTCAGCGGCGGGGTCGAAGAGGATCTGGCGCGCGCCCTCTCCCTCGTGCACACCGCGTACGATCACTTCGGAGATCGGGTTAATGGCGGGTTCTTCACCACGGCAAACGACCACGAGCGTCTGATTCTGCGGCAAAAGGAGATCTACGACGGCGCGATCCCGTCAGGCAACGCGATACTCGCCGAGACGATGCTGCGTCTGTCGCGGATCTGTGGCGATGGTGAATTGGAGCGGCGGGCCCGAGACACGTTGGTGGCCTTCAGCGACGCGATACGACGTCTTCCTCTGGGGCACACCGTCTCGCTGCAAGCGATCGAAGAGGCCTACGGCCGCGCGATCGAGATCGTTGTCGTCGGAGACCCGGGCGATCCGGCGACCCGGGCGCTCTACCGCGAGGTCGAGCGTCGCTTTCTACCGCACGCGCTGCTATTGCGCGTCGACCCCGAGCGGCCGCCCCAGACGAGCGCGCTCTGTTGGCTCGCGAACTACCCGCTGGTCGAAGGAAAAGCCGCGGCCTACGTCTGTCGCGAGCGGGCGTGCCAGGCACCCGTCGTCGATCCCGAAGCGCTCGGGCGATCTTTGGAATTGACAGGGAAAAGCGCGACGTGAAATACTGTCGAAACAGTCTATCAGTTAGCAAAGCGTCTGATTTCACGGGATTATGACCAAACACCTGCCCGAAGACGAACGGCGCCGGCAAATCCTCGACGCGGCACGTGCCTGCTTCATCCAGGACGGGTACGCCCAGACACGGATGGACGAGATCGCCCGCGAGGCGAATCTGAGCAAGGGCGGGCTGTACTTTCATTTCAAGAGCAAGCGCGAGCTCTTTCTCGGCCTCGTCGAGCAAGAGTACGGCTACGCCATGCACTTCTTCCGCAACATCCGCAACAGCGAGCAGTCGCCGCGCGCCAAGCTCGAAGCGCTCGTCTCCTTCTTCATGAAGATGTTCGCGACGCACCCCGAGTTCCATCGCTTCTTCATCGTGATGGGCGAGATGGCGCTGCGCGACGAGACGATCCGCGACCACCTGACCAAGCTCCAGCTGGACTACGTCGGCGTGATGAGCGAGATCATCGAAGAGGGCGTGGCCGCGGGCGTCTTCCGTCCCGTCGATCCCTACATGGTCGCCGAGCTGCTCAAGGCGTTCGTCGACGGCGTCGAAGGGCGGATGATCCTCGGGGAGGTGCCCGACATCGACAAGCTGGTGGAGTGCACGCTCGATCTGGTCGCCAACGGGATCATCACGCACCAGGCCGCGCGCTGAGCGACGGCCGACAACCGAGTGAAATCGTGAGATGAGGAGTTTCTTGTGGCAATGATTCATGGCGGCCGCGTGGTCGCGCAAGCGCTGAAAGCCGAAGGGGTGAGCCACCTCTTCACCCTCTGCGGCGGGCACATCCAATCGATCTACGACGGCTGCCTCGACGAGGGGATCCGCGTCGTCGACACGCGGCACGAGCAATCGGCGGGGCACGCCGCCGACGGCTACGCCCGGGTCACGGGAAAACCAGGCGTCTGCGCCGTGACGGCGGGTCCCGGGGTGACCGACGTGGTGACCGCCGCGGCGAACGCCTTCCGCGCCGGTGTCCCGATGGTGATCATCGGTGGCGCCGGGCCGCGCGTCTTCCAACACATGGGCTCGCTACAGGACATGGACCACATCGAGCTGATGAAGACCGTGACCAAGTGGGCCGTGCGCGTCGATGAGACGCGACGCATCTTCGAGTTCATGACGATCGCCTTCCGCAAGGCGATGAGCGGCGTCCCGGGCCCCGTGTTCCTCGAGATGCCCCTCGATCTGCTGATGGAGTTCGTCGACGCCGAGACGATCCCGCGGCCGGCGAACTACCGCAGCGATGCCCGCCCAGCCCCGGATCCGCGCTATCTCGCCCAGGCGATCGAGCGCGTGCGCCAGGCGAAGAAGCCGATGGCGATCGTCGGCTCGCAGGTGCGCTGGTCCCGCGACCCCCTCGGCGTCGTCTCGCGCTTCGTCGAGACCGGGATCCCGACCTTCGTCAACGGGATGGCGCGGGGGCTCGTCGATCCCACGGGACCCCACTTCCTCAACCGCTCGCGCAAGGTTGGGCTGAAGAACGCCGACCTGATCGTGATCTGCGGCACGCCCTTCGACTTTCGACTGGCGTACGGGATCTCCCAGGCGATCGCCCCGGGCAGCCAGTCGGGAAACGCGGGCGGCGGATTGCTGACGCTGCAACGCCCGGCGATCAATCCGAATGCGGCGATCGTCCAGATCGACCTCGACGCCGAAGAGGTCGGGCGCAACCGCGCGAACGGTGTCGAGGTGGGGCTCGTCGGCGACACGGGGCTCTTGCTCGAGGCGCTCGTCGACGGCTTGGGCGACCTCGATCCAGCTCGGCTCGACGAATGGCGGGCGCAGATCCAGGCCGACGAGGCGAAACAGTGGGACTCGATGCGCAGCGAGATCGGCAAAGCCTCGGATCCGCCGAACCCGTTGCGCGTCTGCGACGCCGTCAACCGCTTCGTCCGCCCGGGAGACATCGTCGTCGGCGACGGCGGCGACTTCATCGGCACTGCGGCCTACGTCGTCAAACCCTACGGCCTCGGCAGCTGGATGGATCCGGGTCCGCTCGGGACCCTCGGCGTCGGCCCGGGCTACGCGATGGCGGCGAAGCTCCTGCGGCCCGAGGCGCGAGTGATCCTGCTGCTCGGCGATGGCACCTTCGGTCTGAGCGGGATGGAGTTCGAAGCGCTGGCGCGGCAGAACATCCCCGTCGTCGGGATCGTCGGCAACGACGCGGGCTGGACCCAGATCCTCCGCGGCCAGAAGCAGATCTACGGCGAGAAGCGAGTCGTCGCCACAACCCTCGATTTCACGCGCTACGACAAGATCGTCGAAGCCTGTGGCGGCCACGGCGAGTGGGTCGAGACCGACGCCGAGCTCGTGCCCGCCCTCGAGCGCGCCTTCGCCTCGCAGAAGCCATCGCTGGTCAACATCAAGATCGCTTCGAGCCTCTTCCGATCCGGCTCGATCAGCGTCTGAACGCATCGCGATGCCGATCTCTGGCCCTCCCAAGAGCGGAAACCTCGCCTGGCACGACAGCCAGCTGGCAGCCAACGAGCGCGCCGAATTGCTCGGGCAGCGGGGCGCCGTCGTCTGGTTCACGGGGCTGCCCGCCTCGGGGAAGTCGACGATCGCCCGCGACGTCGAGGCGCTCCTGGTGCGGCGCGGGATTCACGCTTACGTCCTCGACGGCGACAACGTGCGCCACGGACTGAATCGCGACCTCGGATTCTCCCCCGCCGACCGCCAAGAGAATGTTCGGCGGATCGGCGAGGTCGCCAAGCTCTTCGCCGACGCCGATATCGTGGCGCTGGCGGCCTTCATCTCGCCCTACCGTCGGGATCGCGACGCCGTTCGCGAGCTGATCGGGCCTTCCTTCTTCGAGATCCATGTCGCGACAGCGCTCGAAGCCTGTGAAGCGAGGGATCCGAAGGGTCTCTACGCCCGGGCGCGCAGCGGTGAGTTGGAGGAATTCACGGGGGTCAGCGCCCCATACGAAGCGCCCGAGAACGCCGAGCTGGTCCTCGACACCGCCCGCCTCGACCGGGAGTACTGCGCACGCGCTGTCGTCGAGCTGCTCAAGGCGGCGGAGATCATTCGATGAGCACGCTCCCCCCGCCGACGAGCTGGAGCACACGCCTGCGCACCGCTACGGCAAGCGTGACGCTTCGGGCCGCTCCCGACTTCGAGGCGCTCGCCGTCGCCCTCGACCTTGCCGCGCGCGCCGCCGAAGCGATTCAACGCATCGCCACCGAGGGGATCGAGCGCTCCCATAAAGCGGACAAGACCCTCGTCACCAACGCCGATCTCGCCGCCGATGCGCTGATCACCGACGGTCTGCGAGCCGCCTTCCCCGACGAGGCGATCCTCAGCGAGGAGAGTGGCCAACGCGACGGCGCTGGCGCTCGCCGGATCTGGGTCGTCGATCCGATCGACGGTACCAAGGCGTATGCCAAGCAGATCCCCGGGTTCAGCGTGATGATCGGGCGCCTCGACGGCGACCGCCCCGATCTCGGCGTCGTCTTCGACCCCGTCGAGCCCGTGGTCTATCTCGCGTTGCGCGGGGCGGGCGCCTACGTTCTCTACCCCGACGGGCGGGGTCTCGAGCGCGTCGAGCTGACCGGGACGTCGTTCGACAGCCCGCTCACGTTGATCACGACGCCGAGCTGCCCCGAAAAGACGCGCTCTCGCTTGCTCGTCAGCGGCCGGCTTCGCCTCGGGTCGACGATCAACTCGGTGGGAATCAAAGTCGGCCTGCTGCTCCGCGGCGCCGCCGAGATCTACTTCAGCCATCACGGCTTGAGCTATTGGGACACGGTCGCTCCGTTAGCGATCGCCTTCGA
This sequence comes from Myxococcales bacterium, assembly GCA_020430585.1. GTDB lineage: Bacteria > Myxococcota_A > UBA9042 > JAGQJP01 > JAGQJP01 > JAGQJP01. Next base: position 21,727 of record JAGQJP010000374.1, read on the forward strand.
AGCAGGAGCGAGGGCCTCGCTCGTCGACGGCGAGCAGCTTCGCTACGACTGCCAGAGCGCTGATCGGCGACGCTCGCACGACGCGCCGCTCGTCGTCAGCCCGGCGTCGATCCACGACGAGGCGCTGCAGCTGGTTCGCGCCGCGCTCGTTGAAAAAGAGCCGACCCCGTGTTAGCCTTCCCTCATGTCGAATAGGCGCTTGCCGCTCGTCTCGACCGAGGTCCCGGGGCCGCGCTCGAGGCGACTGATCGGCGAATTGCAAGAGTACGAATCGCCCGCGATCACCGCGCGGCAGAGAGCGCGCGCCTCGCGTGGCTATCACGACGCGCCGATCGTCTGGCAGCGCGCCTCGGGGATGCTCGTCGAGGACGTCGATGGCAACACCTTCCTCGACTTCACCGCCGGTTTCGGCGTGGCGACCACGGGCCACGGCCATCCGCGAGTGCTCGAGCGCGCGACGCTTCAGCTGGCGACGCTGAACCACGCGATGGGCGACGCGTTTCCCGCGGCGAAGAAGGTCGAGCTGGCAAAGAAGCTGGCGGCGATCACGCCTGGCGCACTGCAACGAAGCCTCTTCGGGAGCGCTGGGTTCGAGGCGGTCGAGGCGGCCGTCAAAACCGCGCTGATCAAGACGGGGAAGCCGCGCGTCCTCGTCTTCGACGGTGCCTATCACGGTCTCGGCTTCGGGGCGCTGGCGCTGAGCGGTTATCGCGACCGATTCCGCGCGCCGTTTCTCGCGCAGCTCAATCCGCACGTGCTGCGCGAGCCCTATCCCTACTGCTACCGCTGCCCCTACGGGCTCGAGCGCGCGAGCTGCGGCCTCGCGTGCCTCGAAACGCTGCGCCGCCGCCTGGCGCATCCCGCGTCGGGAATGGAAGAGATCGGGGCGATCCTGATCGAACCGATCCAGGGTCGCGGCGGCGTCGTCGAGGCGCCCCTCGACTATCTGCGCGGGCTGCGGGAGATCGCCGACGAGCGGGGGATCGCCCTGATCGCCGACGAGATCTTCAGCGGTTTTGGGCGCTGCGGTGCCTGGTTCGCCGTCGAGCGCGCGGGGATCGTCCCCGACCTGCTCTGCGTCGGCAAGGGGATGACGGGCGGCTTCCCGATCTCGGCGGCGATCGGCACCGACGACGTGATGGCGGGCTGGGGCGACAGCCTCGGCGAGGCGCTGCACACCAGCACCTTTCTCGGCAACCCCCTCGGCTGCGAGATGGCGTTGGCGACGATCGAGGTGCTCGAGGAGCTCGTCCCCGAAGGGGTCCTCGAGCGCGGTCGCGCGCTTCGCGCCGGACTCGAAGAGCTGGGCGAGCGCTTTCCGATCATCGGCGAGGTGCGAGGGGCCGGCTTGATGCTGGGCCTCGAGCTCGTACGAGATCGCGAGACCCGCGAGCCAGCGGATCGCGAGGCGCTCGGGCTCTGCAAGCTCCTGCTGCAGCGCGGCGTAATCCTGCTGCCAGCGGGAATTCATGGCAATGTTTTGAGTTTTACTCCTCCCTTCATCGTCGACGAGGAGCAGATCGGCTATCTGCTCGAGGTGTTGTCGACGGTGCTTGCGGACCGAGCATGGGCGTGAGACGTGGAGCTGAGAGAGCGGATCAAGGGGTTCATGCAGAATCGGGACGGCGACTTTGGTGAGCTGGCGCTCGCGGTCTTCCGCCACCAATTCGAACAGTGCGCGCCGTATCGACGCTACGCGCAGCAATTGGGCCGCAGCGCCGAATCGGTGAGCTATTGGCGCGACGTGCCAGCGGTGCCGACCGACGTGTTCCGCGAGCTGGACCTCGCCTCGTTTCCGCTCGACGAGGCGACGAGCGCCTTTCACACGAGTGGCACCCGCGACGGGCGCCCGGGAACCCACGTCTTTCGCGATCTCGATCTCTACGACCTGGCGATTTCGTTGACCTTCGCCAAGGCGATGGGGATCGGGAGCGAGAA
>JAGQJP010000375.1 GCA_020430585.1 Myxococcales bacterium
ATCGTGATCGGCCTCTACATCGCCATCGAAGGGACCCTCGTCAGCGTCTTCGAATTCCTCTTGAACGAGCGCTGGACCAGCGTCTCGCGCTATCTCGCGATCATCGCCGTCGCCTTCCTCTTCAAGCCGATCCACGACGCCCTCTATATGCTGACCGACCGGACGATCAACCCGCGGCGCCAGCGCTACCGTCAGCGCTTGCAACAGGTGAGCGATAGCCTGACCTCGCTGATGGAGCTCGACGACCTCGGGGAGAAGATGGTCTCGAGCCTCTCCGACGCTCTCGAGACGCCCGTCGTCGCGCTCTTCGTCGTCTCGGAGTCCGCGGATCGCCGGGTCGTGCAGCCCCTCGCGGTGCGCGGCCTGAAGGAGACCAATCTCGGCGATCTCGCGCTGAAGATCCCGTTCCTCCTCGACGAGCTGGAGAAGGGGGCGGTGATCAGTCGGCGCATGCTGCTCAAGAAGGTGCCCCACCGACCGTATCTGGCGCAGCTCGACGTCCTCGAAGCGGTGCTCTTGATTCCGATCCTATCCGAGCGCACGCTCAGCGGTTTCATCGCCCTCGGCGAGCACTCGGCGGGCGCCGATTACAGCGCCGCCGCGCGCGAGCTATTGCAAGCTCTCGCGCGCCACGCTGCGGTTGCGATCGAAAACGCCCGCGCCTACCAGAAGATCGCCGGCCTCAACGAGCAGCTGCAGAGCCAAATCGAGAAGATCGAGAAGCAACGCGAACAGATCCTCGTGCTCCAGGAGCGGTTGCTCGAAGAGAACGTCCAGCTCAAGGAAGTGATCTCGAAGCCCTTCGCCGCCGGCTCGATCATCGGCTCGAGCCCCTCGATTCGCGAGGTGCTCAAGATGGTCGAGAAGGTCGCCGCCACCGACTCCGCCGTGCTCTTGATCGGCGAAAGCGGGACGGGCAAGGAGCTCTTCGCCCAGGCACTGCACGAGAACTCGAACCGACGAGACAAGCCGTTCATCAAGGTCAACTGCGCCGCCCTCGCCGAGAGCCTGCTCGAGAGCGAGCTATTCGGCCACGAGAAGGGCTCGTTTACGGGGGCACACCAGCGAAAGCTCGGGCGCTTCGAGCTGGCGCACGGCGGGACGCTCTTTCTCGACGAGATCGGCGAGCTCTCGTCGAACCTACAGGCCAAGCTGTTGCGCGCGCTCCAAGAGAAAGAGTTCGATCGCGTCGGCGGTACCAAGAGCATCAAGGTCGATGTGCGGATCATCGCCGCGACGAACCGCAATCTCGAGGCCGAAGTGCAGCGCGGCGGGTTCCGTGAGGATCTCTACTACCGTCTCAACGTGATCCGGATCATCATTACGCCGCTCCGCGACCGACATCGCGACATCATCGATCTGGCGATGCATTTCCTCAACCAGAGCAACAAGAAGACGGGCAAGCGCATTCGTCACATCGAGGAGCGCGCTCTCGATGCGCTGTTGGCCTACGATTGGCCGGGGAACGTTCGCGAGCTCGAGAACCTGATCGAACGAGCGGTAGTGCTCAGCGACGGACCCGCTCTCGGCCTTCACGACTTTCCGATCGAGATCGCCGACGCCCTCGACCACCCGACACATCCGGGCCCGCCGAACCTTCAGTCGCCGAATAACCATCCCACGGCCGCCCCAGCAGAGGCGCCACTCCCAGAAATACTGGAGAACATGGAGCGCGAGACGCTCCTGCGCGCGCTGCAAGACTGCCAGGGGAACAAGAGCGAGGCCGCGCGAAGGCTAGGTCTCGCGCGGAGCACCTTCTTCAACAAGCTCCGAAAGTTCGGGCTCGCCTGACTGTCGCCATAACCACCGGGTTTTTCACGACAATACGCTTCGCCCTCGAAACGTGAACGCCGCTCGCGAAATGTATCCAGATCTGGATAGCATCCGTTTTTGGACAGCCACCCATTTTACGCACCGCGTCATAAACCGTCCGTCTAGTAGCCTTGCTACCTTTAATTATCGACATGTTACAACTTTAACGCAGCTTGGCATTGCCTTTGCTACATCGAATCTCGAGACGAGCGATGCCGGGGGTATCGAGCGCCAGAAGCTGGAGGCTACCGAGATGGAAGAACGTACCATGACACAACGCATCGCGACCTTCGCCGTTGGCGTGGCGGCGATGCTCTTGATGCTGATCGTAATGATGATGATGCTCGTCGCGCTGGGCTGCGCCCAGTCCGAGCACTTCATCTGTCCCGACGGACGCGAGATCGGGAAGACGGAACGCTGCACACCGAAGGCGCTCGAGACGCCGCGGCGCGATGACCAGACCCGCCAACGCCTCGAGACGACGCGCGAACGAGCACCCTCGAGGGAGGGCGCTACGACACGCTCCACTACCGGGGACCGCGCCCCCGAGACCCACCCAAAACTCCTGCAATTTTAGAGCCTACCAGGAATTCTCGAGACCTGTTCTAGTTTTCTTCGGTGTTGGGGGGCGCGGCTCCCAACGCCGCACTCCCCGTTCCTGCCGGTCGGACCAGCCGATCTCAGCGCGTGCGACGTGCCATCGGCAGCTGGCGACCAAAACCGAAGGCCTTGGACGTCACCTTGATCCCTGGTGCCGCCTGTCGGCGCTTGTATTCGCTTCGATCGACGAGGCGCAGGACGCGTTCGACGACATCGGGCGGGAACGCGCGACCAATGATCGCGTCGGCGTCGCGCTGCTCGACGACGAACGCTTCGAGGATCGCGTCGAGGAGCGGGTAGGGCGGTAGCGAGTCCTGGTCGAGCTGGCCTGGGCGCAGCTCGGCCGAGGGTGGCTTCGAGAGGCTCGATTCGGGAATCCGCGGCTGCTCGCGGTTGAGGTGTCGCGCCAGCTCGTAGACCAGCATCTTCGGTAGATCGGCGATCGGCGCGAGGCCGCCGCACATGTCTCCATAGAGCGTGCAATAGCCGACGGCGAGCTCCGATTTGTTGCCCGTGGTCAGCGCCAGCGCGCCGAATTTGTTGGCGTACGCCATCACCAGCAGTCCGCGGATCCGCGCCTGGATATTCTCTTCGGCGACATCTTCGTCGCGGTCGCCGAAGAGCGGAGCGAGGGCACGGCGGACGGCGTCGAAGATCGGGGCGATGGGAATCTCGGTGTAGCCGATCCCGAGGTTCGTCGCCAGCTCGCGGGCATCTGCCAGGCTGCCGGCCGACGAGTAGGGCGACGGCATCGCGATGCCGAAGACGTTCGACGGCCCGACGGCGTCGGCCGCCAGGGCCGCCGTGAGGGCGCTGTCGATCCCTCCAGAGAGGCCGATGACCACGCGCTGGAAGCCACTCTTGGCGAGATAGTCGTGAATCCCGAGCACCAGGGCGGCGTGCAGCAGTTCGAGCCGCGGCGGAGCCGGCCAGGGTAGGGTGGCGGGTGCCACGCCTCCAGACTGCGCCGTGTCGACTGGCACCTCGCCGACGGCCCTGGGCGGTGACGACTCGCCGCCGCTGCTGGGCGCCGTCCTCCCCGACGCGGAGTCCGCGGCCGACGAGAGTGGCAGATCGACGAGCAGCAACTCCTCTTCGAAGGATCGGGCGCGCGCGACGAGCGCACCACCAGCATCGACGACGAAACTCGAGCCGTCGAAGACGAGGCTGTCGTTTCCGCCGACGAGGTTGATGAAGGCGACGGGAACCGCGTGACGCCGGGCGACTTCGCGAACCATCCGGTAACGCAACGCATCCTTGTCGAGGGCGTAGGGCGACGCCGAGAGGTTCAGCACCAGCTGCGCCCCCGCGCGAACCAGCTCCTCGATCGGATCGACGTGGTAGAGCGGCCGCTCCCAAAATCCCTTGTCATTCCAGATATCTTCGCAGATCGACACGCCGACGTCGACGCCCGCGACGCGCCGCACCAGGGGCGCCGAGCCGGCCTGGAACCAACGATTTTCGTCGAAGACGTCGTAGTTTGGCAGAAGTCGCTTGTGATAGACCGCATCGACGGCGCCGTCGACGCAGAGCGCCGCCGCATTGAAGACGGGTTTTCCGCCGGACGTCGGGTTCTGCGCCACGAAGCCGACGATCGCGCAACATCCCGTCGTCTTTCTTGCGACGCTAGCGAGCGCCGCCTCTGTGCGCTCGACGAACTCTCGGGAGCCGAGGAGGTCGAGCGGCGGGTAGCCACAGATCGCCAGCTCGGGAAACAACACCAGATCGGCACCAGCGGCGCGAGCGGCGTCGAGGTGACCGCCGATCGCGGCGACGGTGTTCTCGAAATCGCCGATTGTGACGTTGAGTTGCGCGAGAGCGAGTCGCATGAATCGATCCTAACCAACCTCGGTC
>JAGQJP010000376.1 GCA_020430585.1 Myxococcales bacterium
GCTCGTCGACGCTGAGGTAGGCATTGCGGGAGCTCAGCGCCAAGCCGTCCGCTTCGCGAATGATCGGCCCGCCGACGACCTCGACGGGGAAGCCGATATCCTTCGCCATTCGTCGGATCACGCAGAGCTGTTGAAAGTCCTTTTCGCCGAAGATGGCGACGTCGGGTCCGAAGATCGCAAAGAGCTTGCAGACCACCGTCGTCACGCCTTCGAAGTGGACCGGACGCGATGCGCCGCAGAGCGGCAACGTCAGTCGTTCGACGCGCACGCGAGTCTGTTCGTCGGTTGGGTACATCTCGTCGCGAGTCGGCGCGAACACCACGTCGGCGCCCGCGTCGCCCGCGAGCCGTCGGTCCTGTTCGAGCTGGCGTGGATATTTGTCGAGATCTTCGGTCGGGCCGAACTGTAGCGGGTTGACGAAGATCGTCACGATCACGCGCTGCGCCCGCATCCGAGCGAGGCGAATCAGGCTCAGGTGCCCTTCGTGTAGCGCGCCCATCGTCGGGACGAGCCCGATCGATTGATCGGCGAGGCGTCTGGCGCGCACGTAGCGATGGGCGTCGGATACGGTCTGCAACAGCTCGGGTCGCATGCTCTTCGCTCACCTGTTGGGTCGTCTCTGGGTCCACGCCTTCGCCATCGGCCGCCAACGCGCCCTCTCGGACCACCGCATCGCGTTCGCCGTGGAGGAGAGGATCAGCCGGTGCGTCCCTGGGTCTTCTTCTCGCGAACGACTTTGAGACGATCGAAGGTGTGCTCGGGCGCCGGGAACTCGCTCGTTCGCACCTCGCGGATGTAACCCTTGGTCGCGGTGATGATGCGCTCGTAGAGATTGTCGAAGTGCTTGACGAACTTCGGCTTGAAATCGGGGTTCATCCCGAGCATGTCGTAGATCACGAGGACCTGGCCGTCGCACTCGGCTCCCGCCCCGATGCCGATCGTCGGGATGCTCAACAGAGCGGTGATCTCGGCGGCGAGCGAGCCCGGTATCCCTTCGAGCACGAGCGCGTAGGCGCCAGCGTCCTCGATCGCCCGGGCGTCGTCGAGCAAGCGCTTCGCGGCGGCGTCACTCTTGCCCTGCACCTTGTATCCCCCCATCTGATGCACCGATTGCGGGGTCAGCCCGATGTGGCCCATCACGGGAATTCCAGCGGCGGTGATCAGCCCGACGTGCGGTGCCACAGTGGCGCCGCCTTCCAGCTTGACGGCCTCGGCACCGCCCTCTTTGACCAGGCGACCCGCGCTGGTCAGCGCATCGTGGGGCGAGAGCTGGTAGCTCATGAAGGGCATGTCGGCGACGACTTGGGCCCGCAGGGTGCCGCGCTTGACGGCACGGGTGTGGTAGATGATCTCGTCGAGCGTCACGGGCAGCGTGTTTTCGTGGCCCTGGACGACCATCCCGAGGCTGTCACCAACCAGCAGGATGTCGATCCCGCCGTCGTCGAGGATTCGGGCAAACGTCGCGTCGTACGCCGTGAGCATCGCAATTCGCTCGCCACGCCGCTTCATCTTCAGCAGGGTCGGGACGGTGACTTTCTTGGTTTGCGCACGTGCGCCGCTCTCGCGGCCGGGGGTGTTCGGTGTCGACATCGGCTCTCCTTGCCTGGGACCGCATCGGAGAACCGCGGAGCGCGGATTCTTTGCTGTCCCGTCTCGGTCCGTAGATCCAAGCGGTTATCTGCTGCGTCGGTTCGGTGTGTTCGTCGACTCGAGACCGGTTGCTCCTGGCGTTTCGCGTCCAGGGCGGGTCGTCGGTGTCGATTTCCACACCTGATCGAACGATAGCAGCTTCGGGCCAAGCGGGTCAAGCGTTCTCGACGCAGCGCGTTGAAAGGTGAGCCTTTTGTCCCTTCCGGGCCACCAAGGTTGACATCACCGATCGTTTGTACTAGATATCGACAGTTCACCGGCCCCGGCCCACGACGTTTCGTCGCGGGTCGCGGAAAGTGACTAAGAAGTTGCGAGATTTCGAGGGTTTACTATAATCGGTCGCGGATCGCAGCTTTAGCAAGCGGAGTTTCAGCATGTTAGCCACGTGGGAAATCACATTTTTGATCGTCTACTTCGCGCTGCTGTTCCTGCTTTCGATCTACGGTGCACATCGCTATTACATGGCGTATTTGTTCTACAAGCACAAGAAAGACAAGCCGGAGCCGAAAGCCGAGTTCGAACAGCTTCCCAAGGTGACGATTCAGTTGCCGATGTACAACGAGATGTTCGTTGCCGAGCGGCTGATCGACGCCACCTGTGCGGTTCGCTACCCCGCCGACCGGCTCGAGATCCAGGTGCTGGACGATTCGACCGACGAGACCCAACAGATCGCTCGACAGGCGGTCGAACGGCATCGGGCGCTGGGAATCAACATCCACTACATCCACCGCACGAATCGCCAAGGCTACAAGGCTGGTGCGCTGCAAGAGGGAATGGAGGTCGCCCACGGCGAGTTCCTCGCGGTCTTCGACGCCGACTTCGTCCCGCAGCCCGATTTTCTCGAGAAGACGATTCAGTACTTCACCAACGACGAAGTGGGGATGGTGCAGGTCCGCTGGGAGCACCTCAACCGCGAGTTTTCGCTGCTGACCCGCGCCCAGTCGGTGCTCCTCGACGGGCACTTCATGATCGAGCACACCGCCCGCAACCGCAGCGGCCGTTTCTTCAACTTCAACGGCACAGCGGGGATCTGGCGGCGTACGACGATCGTCGACGCCGGCGGTTGGCAGCACGACACGCTGACCGAGGACCTCGATCTCAGCTACCGAGCCCAGATCGAAGGCTGGAAGTTCGTCTACCTCAACGACGTGATCAGCCCGGCGGAGATCCCCGTCGAGATGAACTCGTTCAAATCGCAGCAACACCGCTGGGCCAAGGGCTCGATCCAGACGGCGAAGAAGCTGCTGCCCCGGATCTTCGCGAGCAAGCGGCTCCCGTTCAAGGTGAAGGTCGAGGCGTTCTTCCACCTGACGAACAACCTCGCGTACCTGCTGATGGTGCTGCTGTCGGTGA
>JAGQJP010000377.1 GCA_020430585.1 Myxococcales bacterium
AACGACGTGGCGTCGACTCGCGCCGCTCGCAGCGCTGCTGATCGCCCTGGGGGGATGCGCGATCCAGGCGCTCAAGTCCTCGCCCCCAACCAAGAGCAACCAGTGCAAGGTCAGCGCGGATTGCACAGGCGACCAGGCCTGCGAGCCAGAGCTCGGGGTCTGTGTCCGCACCGAGCCGAACGCGTTGCGCCTCGACCTTCAGCTCTCGCCCCCGTCCGACAGCCTCTTCGGTCGCGAGCAGTACGTCGACTGGAATGTCAGCGAGAAGCCCGCGATCCTCGTCAAGCTGCCGCGCCTGGTCCGCCTCAGCGGGTTGGTGCACGTCAACGGGCAGAGCAGTGGGATCCGGGCGAGGGTGCTCTTCGCCGCAACGGGAGCGATCAGCGGCTCGAGCTACCGCTATGAGACGACCTCGACGGAGAACAGCGACGGAAGCCTGAATTACAGCCTCGACGTCAAACCCGGGCTCACCTATGACGTCGTCGTCACGCGCAGCGGGACCGACCTGCCCACGACGCGCTTGCAGATCAGCGTCGGGACGGCTGGGGAGCGGCTCGATATCGTCTTGCCCGCGGCGGCGGACCACTGGAAGATCGCGGGCAAGCTGTTCTGGAACGACGGAACACCAGCCGAAGGCGTGCAGCTGCAGGCCTACGAAATCGATGGCAGCCGCACCTCGACGATCAGCTCCAGCGGCACGGACGGCGCCTTCGAGCTGCTCATCCCGCCAGCGGCGACGCACTACGCGATCCGCGCCTCCTCGGGGCCGACGGGCACGGTCGTACCGACCCTCGATCTGGTGGAGCTCGAGGTGACGAACGATGGAACGAACGTCGGTGTCGTCGACTTTCCGAAGCTTCCCGCTTCGATCAGCGGACGGATCGTCGTCGTCGGCCGCGACGCGAACGGAAACACGGCGCCCCTGGCGAACGTCTCGTTGATCTTCACGAGCCAGTTGCTCGGCGGGAAGGTCCAATCGACGGCGCTGAGCGACGCCGAGGGAGCCGCGACGCTGACACTCTTCGCCGGCAGCTACCAGATCACCGCGGTGCCACCGCTGGAGAGCCCGTTCGCCCTGCACCAACAGACCGTCTCCCTCGACGCGCGCACGAGCAGCGGGCTCCAGATCGAGCTCAGCCCGAAGCTCGCCGTCAAAGGTCAGCTGCGGCTCGCCAATGGCACCACCGGGCTCAAGGGCGCCACGATGATCTTCACGCTGACCGAGAGCCTCTCGTCCGATCTGGCGGTCGTCGAGGGGCGGCGCTTGACGGTGGTGACCAATGGGAGCGGCGCGTACGAGGGCCAGCTCGATCCGGGATTCTACAACGTCTTCGTGACGCCGACGATTACGAGTGGGGTGCCGCGCAAGGTCTTCCTCAGCGTCGCGATCGACGAGAGCGGCGAGCTGCCGGATCTGCTGATGGATCCGTCGGCGGTGGTCAGCGGGCAGGTCGTCGACGCCGAAGGCAACCCGTTGGCCGGGATCACCGTCGAGGCCTTCGACCACGCCAACCCGCTCCCCTTCACGCTCGCCAGCGGAACCACCGACGAAGACGGAAACTTCAAGCTACTCGTGCCCTTCGTCGAGCCAATCCCCTGAACGCTGGTTCGCGCCACAAGCGGCCGCCACGTCCGGGCGCTCGCCCGACGTCCCCGGCGTATCGGCGAATCGCTCGTCGAAGAGAAAGGCGGGCTTGAGATTCGCCATCGCCGCGAAGATGCTGCCTCGTACCCCGGGAATTCGCTGCTCCAGCTGAGTCAGCAGCCCCTTGACGTCCCGCCGCCGCAAATCCTTCTGACTGTCGCAGACGACACAGGGCGCGATCGGCCACTCCATCCGCGCGGCGAAGCGCGCGATCCGTTCCTCGGGGATCTCGATCAGCGGTCGGATCACTTGATTGACGCCGTCATCGGCGACGAGCTTCGCGGGCATCGACTTGAGCTGGCCACTGAACATCAGGTTCAAGAGCAGCGTCTCGATCGCGTCGTCTCGATGATGGCCGAGGGCGATCTTGGTACAGCCGAGCCGTTTCGCCTCGGTGTAGAGAATGCCGCGCCGCAGTCGCGAGCACATGAAACAGGTCGCCTGACCGGGCCGGGTCTTCTCGATCACCACCGAATAGGTGTCGCGCGAGACGATTTCGTAGGGCACGCCGCTCTGGTCGAGATAGCGCCGCACCTGGTCCCCCGCAAACCCGGGCTGCCGTTGGTCGAGGTGCACCGCGAGCAGCTCGAGCTCGATCGGCGCCGCGCGCTGAAATCGCTTGAGCAGATGTAGCAGCGTGTAGGAGTCCTTGCCGCCCGAGATCGCCACCATGACGCGGTCGCCCGGCTCGATCAGACGCCGTTCGACGATCGTCTTGCCCATCTGTTGGGCGAGCTTGCGCTCGAGATAGGAGAGGCTCTTCTCAGGCGTCTCGTCGAGTTGCGGGAGTTCCTTGGCGGCTTTCATCGACATCTCGGAGATTCGCGACCCCAGCGGGACCTCAGCGGTGCTTCTTCTTCATCACACGGCAGGCCTTCTTGTAGCCGTTGTCGCAGGACTGCTCGAGGGCCTTCTTCTTCTTCTCTTTGTTCTTCAGCTTCTGATAGACCAGGGCCAAGCGGAAGTAGTAGCGGCCGTTCTTCTTGTCGATCTCGAGGGCCTTGAGCAGCGCCTTCTCCGCTTCGGCGAAGGCCTTGAGCTTGATATGAATCGTGGCGATGCGATAGTACGGCTCATGCTGGCTATCGTCGGTCTCGGCGGCGTCTTTGTAAGCCTTGATCGCGTCGTTGTAGTTCTTCAACATCCCCTGGGCTCGACCGATCGCCAAATACGACGTCGCGACGAGATGCTTCGACTTCTTCTTCTTGACGTGCGGCTTCTCGAGCTCGATTGCGCGTTCGTAAGCCGCAATCGCCGCCTTGTAGGCCTCCATCTCGAACCACGAGATGCCGAGACGGTAGTAGGCCAGCGCGTAGTCCGGCTCGAGCTCGATCGCCTTCAAGAAATGCGGGACCGACGCGGGGTGCAGCTTCTTGAACTGGTAGGCCAGCCCGAGGTTGAAATAGGCTTTGGCATACTTCGGATCGAGCTCGATCGCCTTGCGAAACGACTCCATCGCATCGTCGAATTGGCCTTTCTGACCCTGCTTGATCCCCTCGTTGAGCAGCTTGACCGCTTTCTTCGAGCCCTTCGCACGCTTCTTGCGTTTCCTCGCGACGCCCTCGCCGCCGAGAAACAAGAGCGAGACCATGATGAGCCCAATCAGGAGCGATAGTCTACGCATGCGAGCCGACCTCCAATCATCGCGTGTGGGTAGAGCCGAGCTTGGCGCTCGGGGTGTCCGGCGTGAGCGTTGCCACCTCGGCTTTCCGAACCGATGCGCCGTCGGGGCGCGCGCGAAACGTCCAGAAGTGGTTGAGCAGAAAGTTGAGCACCATTCCGCAGAGAATCCCGACGAGCTGCCAAACCAGAGAGAGGCGCGTGCCGAACGTGCCGCTGAGCACGACGAAGATCGAGTGCGTGAGCACAGCGCCGAAGGACGCGGCGAAGTAGTACTTGCCGAGGCGCAGCAGCAACGGGCCCGACTGCGCGGAGCGGTCGGCCCAAGTCCAGGCGTTGTTGAGGACGAAATTGCCGAAGATCGAGACGAGGATTCCGCCGAGCGAGCTGAGGGGAAACTTCAGCGGTAAGGTGTGCCCCAACAACGGAATCGTGACCGGATGCTCGAACGCGGGAAACAACACCTTCAAGGCGAAGTAGTACACGGCGAGGTTGACGACGATGCCGAAGGAGCCGACGATCCCAAAGCGCACGAAGCGCAGCAAGGACGGCGTCAGAAAGCGTCGAAGCGATGGAGCTCGGGATGAGAGTCGGTCAGCAAAATCTTCCAGGCGCACGGCGATCCCCAAAAAGTCCCGTATTGATACCACATCGAGGGGTCCAGTGCTAGGAATTTCCACTTGCGCGAGCCGCTTCTTCTTGCTAATACAACGAGCTGATCGAGTGCTGTGTTGGACGGCTCGTCCGACGCGTGGAGGATTTGAGTTTATGAAGCGTTCGCTCTCGACCTGCATCATCTTCGCCGTCCTGCTCCTGTACGCAACGCATGCGATGGCTGACGACACGAAGGTCGGCTTCGTGGACCTCGACTTCATCCTGCAAAAGCTGGAAGACGGACGGGAGGCGAAGAAGAAATTTCAACGAGCCCTCAAGCGTCGCCAGCGCACGTTCCTCAAGAAGCGCGACGAGCTCTCGAAACTGAAGAGCCAGCTCGAGAAGAAGATCGAAGCCAAGGCCAAAGAGTCCGATCTCAAAGAGATGCTGCAAGATTACCAGAAGAAGCTGGCCGAGATGCAGAAGTACTACGCCTCGAGCCAGAAGGTGCTCCAGCGGATGCAAGAGAAGACCTTCGCCCCGCTGCTCAACCGCATCTCTGCCCTCGTCGGGCTGGTGGCGAGCCAGAACAGCGTGACCCTGATGCTCGAACGCACGCGCTCTGCGCTACTCTACGCCGACGACAAGCTCGACTACTCGACGCAGGTGATCAAGGCCTACGAGGCGGGGAAAAAATAGCGAAAAGGGCTTGACTCTCGTTCGCGCGCGAATAGTATTACCTTCACGTTGACGGGCCCAGGTAGCTCAGTCGGTAGAGCAGGGGACTGAAAATCCCCGTGTCGGCAGTTCGATTCTGTCCCTGGGCACCCTCTTCTCTCTTCCCTCGAGCGCGCGCTCACCGTCCCGCGTTGGCGAGACTCGCAAGGCCGGGCTGAATCAATCCGACCACCCAGAGAATGAGGGGCACGCCGACCAACCAGGCGAGATAACTCGACAACGCCTCGCGCAACGAAAACTTCAACAGCGTCATCGCGGCGATCAAGCCGAGGACCAGAGCGCCGACCGTGAAGACGCCCGAGCCGGCGTTGCTGCGAAAGAAGCCGATCTTGTTCACCAGCGTCCCGTGAACGGCGAAGAGGACGAGGAAGAGCGCGGTGATCGCCGCCGAGACGACGACCGAGCCCGCGACCGTCGTCTCCGAGCTCTTGAAGCTATTGCTCGTCGCGTAGACCAGCCCGGGAAGGACGAGGAAGAAACCCGCCAACAGGACGAGGGCGACCTTGATCTGTCCCATCCAGCCGACGCCGACCTTGAAGATGAAGCGCTGCTCGTCGTAGTACTGGCGCAGCCTGAAGAAGACGTCATACTTCAACATACGGCGATAGACGGCGAGCGGCACGCCATCGATCGCCTGGACGTCGTCGAGCGGCAGCGCCTCGAAGCGGATCTTGTGGGTCTTGCGGTTGACGTCGAGCTCGTCCTCGCCCGTTTTCGGCGGGTCGGCGACCGCGGTCCAGACCGACACCCGCTCGCCGCCGATCACGATCAGACCGCTCCGCGGCTCACGCTCGGCCTCTTTGAAGGTCACGGTCGCGGCCCAGAGCGTCGGAGCCCAGAGCAGAAGTGCCATCATGATGATCCATCGTCGCACGCGCATCCTCGCTCTCGCTGTTGCTCCACGCTCATGCTACGAGTCGTCGCCTGGCAAGTCAACAAATGCCGCTCGTCGTGCGGCCCGCCCTGCCTCGATGATGTTGTGAGGCCGCTCGCGCTGCCGTATAATGCGGCCCAAAGGAGTTTCGATGAACAAGATCGTACCCCCCTTGCGCCATGGTGTGATCCTCGAACGAGACGACGCAGAGGAGCGACCCGTCGCCCTCTTCGATCGCCAAAATCGGCGGCGGATCAAGCTCGACGCGACGAGCGCAGCGGTGGTCGCGCTCCTCGACCGTGAGCAGGCGCTCGACGAGCTCGTCAGCCGCGCCGCTGAAGGTGGAACCGCGATCGAGTCGTCGACGCTCGAGAGCATCCTCGCCTTTCTCGCGCGCTACCGCCTCCTCGAGCCAGAGCTCGTGATCCTCGAAGGGGATGCCTTCGACTGCGCGATGTGCGGCTCGTCCTGCGGCGGGCACAACATCGGTCCCGTCGATGCGGCGCTCACCGACTGGCTGCGTCCGAAACAGGACGAGCTGCTGCAGTTGACCGGGGCCCCACGCGGCGGTCTGTTCGTCAGCGTCGCCCTCGGAGCCGAGGGACACGAGATCGTGACGACGCGGATGAACCACGGCTCCTGCGTGTTTCTCGACTCGTCGAATCTCTGCGCGCTCCACGCTCG
The DNA here is from genome assembly GCA_020430585.1 of Myxococcales bacterium. Classification (GTDB taxonomy): domain Bacteria; phylum Myxococcota_A; class UBA9042; order JAGQJP01; family JAGQJP01; genus JAGQJP01. The sequence goes on from JAGQJP010000377.1 coordinate 6,156, forward strand.
GTACGGTGCCGAGCACAAGCCCCACACCTGCCACGTCTTTCCCTTTCATTTCGTCGAAACGCCCGACGGGATCGTCGTCAGCTATCAGATGGAGTGTCGGCGCTACATCGCCTCCAAACACAAGGCGACCGTACCGCTGCGCGAGCAGACCGAGCGGCTGCGAGAGATGATTCGCGGGCTCCCGTCCCTGCCGCGCGTTCCCGAAGCGGCAGAGCTTCGTCCGGGTTTTACGATCGACTTTGCGGCATACCGCGAATTCGAACGCCGAGCGCTGGGGATCATCGCCGAGGCGTCGTCCCTGCGCCAGGCATTTCGGGCTGTCGCCTGCCTCATCGGCGGCGAGACCCGCGCGGATGAAGGCGAGACCCGCGCGGATGACAGCGAGACCCGCGCGGATGACAGCGAGACCCGCGGTCTCGGCGCCGATGGGGAGCGTCGCGCTCGCGGTGGCGATGACGCGACCACCGCCGAATCCTATGCGCGTGATCTCGACGCGCTGCGCGAGCTCGTCGCCGAGGGGCTGGTCGAGGTTCGCCGACGGTTCGTCGACGGCAGCGGCGGCAGAGCCCCGCGCCTGGACTATCTCGAACGGACCGTCGCGCAGCTCGGCGAGACGATCGCCCGAGCGATGCGCCCGGACGAGGCGCCCGAGAGCATCGAGCTCTGGAGCGACGCGTACCGCCACTTCTTCCACTCCAAGGAGGCGTTGCAGATCGGCGACGTCCAGGCAGCCCACGCGCTCTTCGTCTTCAAGTACGTGCTGGCCCACTCCCTCGCGCATCTACGGGCGCAGGAGGTGGGCCGGGCCTACGTCGACCCGCGAGACACCGCCGACGCTGTGGTCGTTTTGAACTACCTGTTCCGCAGCCCGGCGATCGTCTCGATGCTCTTGAGCGAGCGGGAGCGCATCGTCTCGCTCTTCGAGCGGCGAATCTCGACGATTTTGTTCGACTATCAGGCGTTGGGCCGCGTGTCCGACCAGACCGAGTTCTGGCTCTTCTGAGTCAGTCGGTCGATCAGCGGGATTCCGACGAAGACGGCGGCGAGCAGGACGAGCAGCGAACCGCTCAGCGTCACACTCGGCGTCGTGGCGGGCGCGACGAGTCGGCCGAAGAAGAGCTGAAACAGCCCGAGGCTCAACAGCACGAGGCCCGCGCGCCGCGTCAACGCGTGGGGCTCGACGAGGAAGCCGTAGATCCCGAGGATCGACCAGAAAAAACCAATCGTCGTCAACGATCGAGGGTGGTGTGCGGCGCGAACCACGCTCTCGCCACCGACGAAGACGGCGAGCGCCGCCAGCGCGAAGAAGAGCCCACAGATTACGAAATAGGCGCGATGCTCGGTTTTCACGAGACGTTCAGCTCCTCGGTGATCGCCGAGACGTGAAGCGTGGAGAAGCGCGTTTCGATCGACTTCATCCCACCTTCGATCCAGTCCTCGAACCGCTCGAAGATCTCCTCCATCGTCGGGTCGAGCCCTTGGCGCCCAGCGATTTCGTAGGCGAGCCAGCTCTCGTAGATCAGCGTCTCGGTGAACAGCGAGAGGCTCTGATCGTCTTCGCTGGCGATGTAGCTCAGGCAACCGAGGCGCATCGCGTTGTCGCGGATGCGGGTCAACGCCGCCAGATACCTCTCGCGGTGCTCTGCTCGGATGCGGTAGGTGTACGTGATGACGAGCCGTTTCATGGCGGGATTCGAGCCAGTGCTAGAGGAAAGAAGCGTTGTCTTCGGCGACGACGAAGGTCATCCGGCCGAGGCGAAAGTTCTCCTGGCCGAGGAAGCCCGCGCGATAGAGATCAGCCTTCTGCACGCCGCGTCCCTGGGTCTGATCGGGAGCGAGGAACGTGCCCTCGATCACGACCGGCCCCGTCGGCACCTCGTTGACATCGAAGTCGCTCTCGACCGTGAAAAAGACGCTCACCGCCTTCTTCAGGTTGTACGGTATCCGATACTCGACGCCGCCGATCAGCACCAGCCGCGGCCCCTCTTGGTCGAGGACACCGATCTTCAGGTATTGCGTCTCGGCGAGCTTACAGACCTTGCGGAAGATGTCGTCCGAGCAGACCTCGTTTTCGACGGTACAGTCGGCGTCTTTCTTACAATCGGTGAGGCTGCCCTTCTCGCGAACCACCTGAACCACGGTGTCCAGGCTCTGCACCTGGAGCTCGTTGAACAGCAGTCCACCTGGCAAATCGACCTCCTGGCGCTTCATCGACCAGCGCCCGATGCGGAAGATCGAGTCGTTGATCGTGACCCAGACGTCGAGGTGCTGGTTCGCTTTGGTCAAGCTGGCCGCGGTGGCTTTGAGGTTGGCGATCACGACCGTCCCGTGAAAGTCGTTGATACAGGCGACCTGGGCCAGGCACGCGAGCCCCACGATGAGAATCTTGAGCATCGAAGTTCTGCGGTTCATCGTCGCTCCTCCTTTTCGCCTAGTACCGAAACGTTCCACTGACCAGAAATCCGATCGTCGGCTTCGGATACGGCCGTGAAAACACGCGTTGATCGAAGTCGAAGTCGGGGTCGTAGTAGACGCGATCGAGTACATTATACACGTACGCCCCAAATTCCAGGTGATTCTTCCAGAAGTTTTTCACGCGCAGACCGACGCGCAGCAACAACACCGCCCTGATCTTGTCCACCGTGACGTCACTCGCGAGCACCTGCTGGTCGAGATCGGAGGGGATGATCGGAGTGCTCGTCCCCGTGTAGGTCACCTTGTTGAAGTCTTCCATCGCGCCGCGCAGGTGAGCCAGGATGTTGAGCTCGAGGTAGCGCTTGTAGATGTTGATCTTCACGCCCGCATTGAGGATGTGGTTGGCGATGTTCCGCACGGGGCCGGAGTCCTGGTCCATCACGTCGACCCAGTAATAGCCGACCCAGAACTCGTGACCACCGCGGAACTGCAGCCGGCTGAGGAACTCGACGGAGTGGATCCGCCGATCGCCCGAGTTGATGAAGCCCCCGACCGTCGGCCGGGTGATCAGGTTCGAGAGCAGCGTGTACGAGTAGTTCGCGCGAACGAACCAGCGCCGCACGACGCCCGCGTTCTCGAAGAAGATCCCGTTGAGGGCGACCTCGATCGCCTGGGACGACTCGACGTTGAGATTTGGGTTGGCCTTGAACGTAATCCCGTTGACCGCGTTCGAGTTGACTCGGATCGACTGCCACGACGGCGGGCGGAACCCCTGAGCATAGTTGAATTTGAAGTAGAGCTTCTGCCAGATGTTCCAGACGAGGGCGCCAGACCAGAGAAATTTCGCGGCGTACTGGTCCGAGAGCTGGACGCGCCCCCCGAGGTTGAGGGCGAGCTGCTCGATCGGCTTCCACTCGTTGGTGACGAACACGGCGCCGATCAAGCGCGTACTATCGAAGATCAACGGCTGCGTCACGTTGCAGGGGCGATAGGGATCGACGTTCGGATTGTACTCGTAGGGGGCCGGGCAATCGGCGGGGCTCAGCGTCAGCTGCTTGGACGGATCGGGCTCGTAGCGCTGGGGTTCGAAGGCCGTCGTGTCGGTGCCCTTGAGCCGGTCGGCGAAGAACTCGCCCCCGAAGATCAGGTGGTTGTTGTAGGGCAAGTAGATGTCCATGTCGACGGTGCCACCGATCCGGTCGGCGTACTTCTGCTTGAACACGCTGTAGACGCCGCCCGGGAGGATCCCGGAGTAGGCGAACGAGCCGAAGGGGTTGTCGCGCAGCGAGAAGTTGACGTAGTACGCGGTGAGGTTCACGCCGAGCTTGTTCTTCCAGAAGCGATCCTTGTACTTGGCGGCAAAGACGAGCGTCCGGTCGTTACTCTTGTTCGTCAAGTCGCGGTAGGGCCCCGACGAGGCGAAGCGCTGAATCGTCGGAAAGTTCAGATAGTTCGCCGTGAGCATCGATCCGCCAGCGGCGAGCTCGCGATATTCTTGCTCGAAGGGGACGAGCCACTCGACGCTGACCGGGCCGTAGCTCACCTTGCCGTTCCAGCTGACCCACCAGCTGCGCCTGTGATTCAGCGTGCGGATGCCGTTGGGATTGTAGATCGTCAGACCTTCGTTCGATGGCGAGGGCAACACGCCGAGCATCTTCTGCTCGGGGACGCGCAGCTCGGGACCGAGCGAGGTGAAGAAGCTCACTGAGCTGTAGACCTTGAGCTTCTTGTTCAACCAGCTGTGGCCGAACTGAATCGAGCCTTTGTAGCTCTGTCGGAGCGCTGGGCCATCGCCGCCACCAAAGCTGACCTCGAGCCAATTTTTCACGTCGTCGGCGTCTTTGGTGATGATGTTGACGATCCCCACGAGGGCGTTCGAGCCCCACAAGACCCCGCCAGGACCCGAGATGACCTCGATCCGTTTGATCATCTCGACGGGGAACTTGTAGTCGAGGGTCATGTTGTTGCGGTTCGGGTCGAGAATGCTGATCCCGTTGAGGAGCACGAGCATGCCGCGCGTCGTCCCCCGAGAGAAGCTCTCTTTCTGCCACCCGTTGAGCTCCCACATGTCGCCGTGAAAACCTGGGACGGTGCGCAGGATGTCGTTGACCGTACGATGGCCCTGTTCTTTGATCTCCCGCGCGGTGATGACCGTGATGATCTGGGGGGTCTCTTGCAGGGTCTTCTTCGTTTTCGTTGCCGCGATCACGACGTTCCGCTCGTCGAGCTCGAACTCCTCGAGCAGAATCTCTGGGTTTGCCGGGTCTTTACTCTTTCGCAACTGCTTCTGTGCGGCGACCGTTCCTACCCACCAGCTGAGGCTCAGAGCGACGACCAGAAGCCACAGGCGACCACGCATAGTGCTACCCCCATAGGCTGAACATGACAATCCTACCCCGAGATACCGAAACACGTCGGGTCGACCGCGCTATCAAGAGCTCGGTTCGCGATCGACGCCTACGACAATTCGTGACGATTACTTCAGGTAATTATTGATTTTCTTTCCCCAAGCTAGACTAGCACGGGGCATAGGGGGTGTCAATGAAATTTCTGGCGCGCCGGGATGGACCGAAAGAGCGTAAATCTAGGGTCTTTCGCATCCGGCTCAGCGCCCCTGCGAAACACCGAGGTAACTGCGGACAACGTCGTTCTGAACCGAGTTACCCAATGTAATCACGATGTCTTTCTCTCGAAGAAGTAGATCGCGACTCGGGTGCGGCTTGATATCCCAGTCCTTGCCGTCGTAGACGCCGAGAGCGACGAGCAGCGAGGCGTTGAGCTCGTTCATCTTGTCGATGAAATGGCCGACGGACTTGCCCGCCATCCCGCAATCGGCGGTGATCGTGTACTGCTGGAGGTCGTACCCACCGGTCGCCGCGGTGGTGATGTCGTCGATGAAGATCGCGATCTCCGGCTCGAAGGCGGCGCTGGCGACGAGACGACCCGACATCTCGAAGGGCGAGGTGACGTAGGTTACACCTGCATTGGTCAGCGTGCGCTTGAGCTCTTCCCGAGCGACGGAGACGATCACCCGAATCCGCGGGTTCAAATCTTTGATCATCAGCGACATGATCAAGTTGTGGGTGTCGTCTTCGGCGCAGAGCACCGATGTCCGCGCGCGTCGAATCCCCGCGCGGTCGATCGATTTCTCCTGCGTCGGATCGCCGAGGGTGATGAAGAGCTGCGTACGCGGAGCAAGGTCACGGATCTGCGTGAGCGATTCGCGATCGCCCGTGACGACCGCCACGCGCTGGCCGGCGCCGAGAAGCTCCTGCACGACAATGCTCGAAATGTGCGACCAGCCGACCACCACGATGTGGTCCTCGAAGTCTGTGCCGTCGAGCCCGAGCTCGCGGCGCTCCTTCGCTTCCAATACGGTATCGTTGACCATGCCCATCAGAATCCCCAAGTTTGAGAAGGTGAAGATGATCAAGAACGCCATCGCGAACCGACCACCCGTGGTCTTCGGTGAGTAGTCACCGTACCCGACGGTGGAGATCGTCACCAGCGTGTACCATACGGCCGTGCCGAAGGAGAAGTTCTCCTCTGGTTTGTACTCCGTCTTCTCGATTTGATAAAACAAGAACGAGGCGACGATCACCACCAGGCAGAGAAACGTCACGACCTTCCAGCTGCGCCGTACGATGTATCGTACCATTCCCATCCGATCTGTCCTTTTCTGTTCGTTGCGAGCCAAGACGCTGGCGAACGAGAATCAATCGGCGCCGGCGCCGTCGAGCCCGTCGCCGCTGGTGAGTGAGTCGCTACCGTCGTCGTCGGCGTCGAGCACCGACATGTCGGTCTCGCTCGCATCCGTCGCGGCGTCGTCCAGCGCGTCGTTCGTCGTATCGCCCAGCGCGTCAGCCGAGGAATCCGCGCCATCGATCGAGAGGTCGCCCTCGTTGGTATCGATGACGTCGCTCGTCAGAGTATCATCGCCCGTGTCTGTCGTGGTGTCGAGGGTCAGATTCATGTCGGCGTTGGTCGTTCCGACCGACAGGTCGAATTCGGGCGGCGATCCGAGGTCCTGCTCGAAGCAGAAATTGTTCGTACAGCTGTACCCGACCGGGCACGACGAGTCGGAGCTGCAGGTTAGCGGCTCGCACTTTCCCGTCGAGACGACGCAACGCTTCGCCGCGTTACAGTCGTGATCCGATTTGCAATTCGAGTCCGACTTGCAGCCCCAGGCCATCGCGGTGAGCGCTACCAGTGCAACGATCGAGATCCGTCTCATCATTGTCCCTTGTCCCCGTCGCGTAAGGAGAAAAACGGCTCAATCTTACATCAGCGCCCGATCCAGATCAAGAAACGGAATCGGTTTGATTTTCCACCGCCCAGTGGGCCATAATCAAATAGGCTTGGGGCTTCCCCGTAGCCAGCGCGTCCAAAGCAAGGGTCCAACACGTTCGAGGCATTCCCATGACGAAGCGAATTCACTATCTCGTTGCGCTTTGCGCTGTATTCACTCTCGCGGCGTGTTCCACGAGCAAGAAAACGTGCGCGTCGAACAGCGATTGTCCCGCCGATCAAATCTGCACGGAGTCGCGGCAGTGCGAGAAGGGCGAGGTGAGCGGCGATGTAACGAGCGACACGACAGCAGACGAACAGACGAGCGATGTCGGTGAAGACACCTCCAACCTGACGAGCTGCTCGGGTCACTCCGACTGCAAGAGCGACGAATATTGCGACAAGGGCGGCCACTGTCGAACGAAGGTTGGGGCTGGAGAGTACTGCTTCGGCGTCTTTTCCGGAACCGAGATGAGCGGGGCCTGTACGTCTGGAGCCTGCTATCGCGAGGCCTTCGACGACAGCCTCTATGTTTGCGCCTCGTCGACGGAGGATTGCATCCTCGACAAGAAGAGCGTCGCCAAGGGCAGCATCGTTTGCAACAGCGACGGCAGCGGATACGTCACCTGCGAGGGCAACGGCGTCTGGAGCGCCGTCGTCACGTGCTCGACGGGCGGCACGGTCTGCGACGGCTTCCCGCCGGACAAAGAGAAGGGGCCGACGGGCGTCACCGAGAAGCAAGAGTGCAAGAACGGCGAGGGTTGCGTGCCGGAGTCTCCCGAGTGCAAGGGCTGCACGGGCTATTTCATGGTCGACAAGGCGACGAACACCTGCTTGACGAACTGCAAAGACGCCCTCGGCCAGGATGACGACAGCCGCTGCTGGTCGATCGCGACCTGTATCGGCGGAGCCTGCGTACCCACGCTGCTGCGCGTCAACGGGCTGCAGTGCGACGTCAACGAGCAGTGCAAGAGCAGCAAATGCGTGGCGACGACCGATGAGAACGGGGAACTGTCGACGACGGCGAAGGTCTGCTGCAGCGAAGCCTGCGATAGCCCATGCCACTACTGCGATGCCGAGGGCAAGTGCCGGGCGCTCAGCCTGGGCAGCGACAAACAGGGCCGAGTCGACGCACGCTGTCCCTCGACGGCCCAATCCGAGTGCAAGACGACGGGGCGATGCGGAGCCGACGGCAAGTGCGCCGTCTGGACCGAGACGACGCTCTGCCGCAAGCGCGCCTGCGCCAACGACAAGGAGACGAGCCCGGCGTTCTGCGACGGTACGGGAACCTGCCCGCCCGCGACGGAGAAGCCCTGCAACGGCGGATGCGACGACACCGGCTTGATCTGCAAGGGCACCGTTGCCTGTACGACGCACGAGTCCTGCGCCAACGGCGAATTCTGTGCGAAAGACGGTTACTGTCACAACCAGCGCGAGAAATTCGAGAGCTGCGACGACGTGGTGTACAGCGGCCTCGATACGAACCGCGCCTGTGCCAGCGGTCAATGCTCGGTCGACACCTTGTCGGGCGTCAGCCAGGCGATCTGCACCGAGGTCGACGCGTGCGTCGCGATGGGCGCGCTCTACGACAAGGACGCCGTCGCCTGCAAGGGCGATAGCGGAACCTACACCTGCAAGGGCAAAGATGGCTGGGAGTTGACCGAAGAGTGCCCGAGCGGCCCCTGCGATCTCGAGAACGGCCAGGGCAAGGGCTTCATCGCTCAGCAATGCAGCCCTCTAACCGGCTGCAACCACGAGTGCAAGGCCTGCGAAGGCAACTTGAACGCGAACGAGAGCGGCTGCCCGGTCGCGTGCACCGAGGACACGGACTGCTGGACCACGCACTTCTGCGGTGCACAAGGCCAATGCGAGCTCCGCGCGGGTACGGGAGAGGTCTGCCAGGACGAGACGACGGCGCGCAAGTGCCTTGATGGCCTGTTCTGCGTGGAGTCGGTCGACGAGAAGGTGAAAAAGTGCTGTCCCGAGAACTGTTCGGGGATCTGCAACTACTGCGGTGTCACGGTGACGAGCGACGAGAACGGGGATCTGACGGAGACCTGGAGCTGCAAACAGCGCGGGAGCGGGTACGTCGATCCGACGTGCAAGCTGCCGCAAGACGTCGAGCCGCACCCCGACTGCTCGACGTATGCCTGTACGGGTGACGACGCGGTCAAGGGCTGCGTCTTCCCCACGGGTCAATCCTGCGGCGACGGGTCGGTCTGCAAGGACGGCGTGCTCTACACCTTCACCTGCCGCGAGGACGGAAGCTGCCAGGCGGATGAAGAGAAGTGCCAATCGGGGGACTGCGCCGCCGACGGCAAGACCTGCAAACCCCTCTGCGCTGCGCATGACGACTGCCGAGACCTGCAACCCGAGCTCTGCGCCGTGGTCGGCACCAAGACCAACAACTGCTACTGCGACGTGAGCGGGCTCTGCCGCAAGCGCATCGCTGACGGCAAGAAGTGCGAGGGCGTCTCCAAGCCGAAATCCGGTCTGCCCGATGATGCGGTCTGCACCAGCGCGAGCGTCTGCAAACAGGACGATCTGGCCTACGTCACGACGAACATCAACAACGGCAAGGGCCATTGGTATTGCGCCAAGTCGACCGAATGCGTCGACGAAGACGAGAGCGGAAACGTCACGCGCTACGCCGATGGCTACAAGCTCTGTGCGAAAGAGGCGCACACCGACGGCACGCTGTTCTGGATCTGTAGCGGTGGCAGCTGGATCGCGTCGGACAAGAAGTGCCCGACGACGACCTATCAGGGCTGCTCGTACGGGACACTCGGCTCGAACAGCGGCTACACCGAGAGCATCTGCCAATCCGGCCCGAGCAGCTCGCTCTCGAGCGGCTGCACCCTCTCGGCGTGCAAGACCTGCGGCGGCTACAAGAAGGATCCGGATGAGTCGAAGAAATGCCTGAACGACTGCACGTGCTGCAGCCCGTATGTCTTTGGCTGCTTGATTATTATCTTCCCTCCCCCAACGCTCAGCATCGCCCCTTCGGCGATCATCCCCGCACCGATTTGCACGTACAAACGCGACGATCACGACAAGTGCGTCACGGGATACTACTGTGTGTCGGACAATTGTGTCGTTGGGCTCAGCAGCGGAAGGACTTGTTCGTTCGACCGGCAATGCAAGTCTGGAGTTTGCCGCACGGACACGAATACGTGCTTGTAGCCCGCTCCCTCGTACCATCGGCTGAGGTGAAGAAATTCAAAAAAATGTGTGAACGAGTTGTCTCACTGGCCGGACAATGATGTAGGGAACCGGCACATGAAACCGAGAAAACAAGGAACACGGTCATGGCGAGACACAAAACGACAATGGTTGCTGCCATCTTCGCCGCATGTTGCGCTTGTGGTTGCTTGCCCTCCAGGCTGGACACAAGTGGAAATTCGTCAAAGGGGGAGACTGATGCCAGTTCGCTCGACGCGACTGACGTCTACTACCCGCTCGACACGATAGATGCGGCGAACTCGAACGGTGACTCGTCTCGTCCCGAAGTGAGCGAGCAAGATACGACGGACGGCTCGCAAGACGAGTTGGACACGATTGCGGAGGACGACGAAACGAGCGCTGACCTTTTTGATATCTCGTCCGATGACGTCGGTGCAGATGTCGATACTGACGATGCCGGGACGCTCGACGATGCTCTCGACGACACGTTAGTTCCAACAATTCTCATCCACTTGAGTGAGCAGCCGAAAAAAAAGTCCAATGAGCGAGACGCTCTCTTTGCCTTTTCGGTAGACGATGCGACAGCAACTTGTCTTTGCATGCTCGACTTAGGCGCCGAAGCCCCTTGCTCGGAGAGCAAATTCTATCTCAACATCTCCGAAGGGGAGCACACGTTTCGGATCACGTGCGCCAATTCCGCCGGCGACAAAGGCCAACTCGAGTTCGCTTGGACAATCGACACGGCGCCGCCGACGGCGAGCCTTGCCGACAAGCCGCAGCTAGTCAGCACTCGACGCGCGCCCACATTTTCGTTTGAGTGCGGGGAACTGAACTGCACGTATGAATGTCAGGTCGACCACGGTCCAACGGAAGCATGTCTGTCGCCTTACACAACGCTAAACCTGCAGCCGGGTAAGCATACGTTGTACGTAACGGCGACGGACTCGTTCGGCAACACGCAGATCGTACCAACCGAGTACTCATGGGAAGTTGTAACCTGGCAAAACGTCGCTGGTGGTGGATTACATACGTGCGGACTGACCTCGATCGGCGGTCTGTACTGCTGGGGGGACAATTCATTTGGTCAACTCGGCACAGCGCCTGTCGGACCGGACGTCATCGTGCCGAGACCGAGCACGCCGCTTCCAGGAACGTGGAAGCAGATCGCGGCGGGCTTTTATCATACGTGCGCAATCGACTCGACGGATCGGCTCTTTTGCTGGGGCGACAACTCGTACGGGCAGCTTGGCAACGGAAAGGCCGGCGCCGATGAATTCACGCCCGATCCGCAAGAAGTTTCAAGCGGCACCTCCTTCAAAGAGATTCGGCTTGGCACTGTCGCAAGTTGCGCTCGAACGAGTGAGAACAAGGTGATGTGTTGGGGCGACAACGAATTCAACATGTTCGATCAACAGATCGGTGATAGCCCACTCGTCAACCCCGTCGAGGTGCCGTCGCTCACGGACGCGGTTTCCTTCGGAATCGGCAGCGAACACCTCTGCTATCTGGATAGTACGAAACGGATCCATTGCAAAGGCGCCAACGGTCTCGGTCAACTTGGAAGGGGAGATGCAGAAGGCACCAACGAATGGATTACGATTGCGGCGCAGGATTGGCTCTTCCTCCGGGTAGTCGAGGAGTCTAATTGCGCGATTCGCGAGACCGGCACGCTGTGGTGTTGGGGAAGCAATCAATTGGGAAATCTCGCCTTCCCTCCTGGTGACAACCTGCTATCACCGAAGCAAATAGGGACTGATGTTGGTTGGGCTACGCTCTCGGGGAGCTTGCTTGCCAACTGCGCCTTCAAAAGTGTTCCCGGCCTTCCCTACTGTTGGGGATACAACGGTGGGGGACTCTTGGGGCTCGGTGTTTCCGACATGTACATCTACGTTCCAACGATCGTGCCAGATCTGGACACCGTCAAAACATTCGGTGAATCCCAGGGCGGACAGAGCTGCGCGATTCTGAGCGACGATTCACTTTGGTGTTGGGGTTCCAACAAGAACGGGCAAACCGGAACCGGAATCACCGATTCTGTTGTCACTACGCCAACTCGCGTGGAAATTCTGTGAAGAAGTGAAACGTCGAAAGAAGGACGCGATCATAAGCGTGTCTACGGTCGAGCTGCCGATCGGGGGGCTCACGGAGTTGTTGCGCGAGATCGTCGAGATCAACTCCGTCTCCGACAACCTCGTGGGGATCCGTCGGATCGCCGAGCGCATCGCAGCCGAGTTGACGGCGCTCGGCTTCGACGTCAAGCTGCACGCCGGCGAGCATCGGCGTCAACGTGTCGATCGCGATCTCGAGGGGGCAGCGCCGCTGGAGCCCGACGACGGCTCCGAGCGCGGTCTCCATCTGGTCGGGCGCCTCGATGGCGACCCGGGTAGCACGACCGTATTGCTGTTAGGCCACATGGACACGGTCTACGCGCAATCGAGCCCCTTTCAGGCGCTGCAGGTCGACGGCGATCTCGCCTGCGGGCCGGGTGTCGTCGACATGAAAGGCGGTCTGGTGGTGATCCTCGGCGGGCTGCGCGCCTTGATCGAGAGCGGCGCTCCGCGGCCGAGCTTGTTGATCGTCTTCAACTCCGACGAGGAGGTGAGCTCGAACACCTCGCGCGGCCTGATCGAGGAGCTGATCGCCAGCCACCGACCGGACTTCTGTTTTTGCGTCGAGCCTGGCGAACGGCGCGCCGACGGCACCGAAGAGCTGGTCGTGGAGCGCAAGGGACATTGCTGTCTGCACGTCGGCATCTACGGTCGGGCCGCCCACGCCTCGAAACCCGAGCTCGGAATCTCCGCTCTCAGCGCCCTCGCGCGCAAGATCGTTCGCCTCGAAGCGCTCGCCTCGCAGACCGCAGGCGTGACGCTCAACGTCGGGCGCTGGAGCGGCGCCCCCGACGCGACCTACAATACGGTCCCACGCTATGCGCAGGCCGAGATCGATGTGCGCTTCGACGACGTCGAGAGTGGCCGTGCGTTCGTAGAGCAAGCGAAGGCGATTCTCGGCGAGAGCGCCACGTCGCCCGACAATGAGCTGACGACCCGTTCCCTCGTGGAGGAGGTGTTCTTCGCGCCACCGATGGGCCCGCACCCCGGACAGCAACGACTGATCGGAGCGTTGATGCAGGCCGCGACGGCGATCGACTATCCCCACCGCTTCGTGCCCGTCAAACGCCCGGGCCGCAGCGACGCCAACATCGCGGCAAACCACGGCATTCCATCGATCGATGGCCTCGGGATCGTCGGCTCGGGCTCCCACGTGGCGTTCGGCGAGAGCGCCAGGCTCTCGTCGCTCGAGCCGCGCGCACGACTCCTCGCGTTGGCGCTCGCCTCACTCGCCAGAGCTGGTGACTCTCGTTCGGTGGGACGGAACGGTTGACCCCACCGGGCGATCGCGCGCCCCCTCCGCGACCGTCGCCAAGATGCGTAAGCGCCGGAAACATTTGACTTCACATCCCGGGGCTCGGGATCCGGGAACGCGGCCCGCTCAGCTGAATCGACCCAGACAGCTGGTGTGTTTCTTGCACGCTATCGAATGTTGCAGCAACGGCCACGGAGCGAAACATGCACGTCAATGACGATAAAAATAGCGAACACGGGAAAGCGAACGAAAACCCGGCCAAGCATCTGCGCCAGCAGCGACTCGACGCGCCCGCGCTGATCGGCGGTTTTCAACAGGCCTCCGCGGGTTCGACCGAGCGCCCGCGACAGAGCGTCGAGAAGCGCGAAAGCGCGCCGAATGCGACGTTGTCTCAGATGACCTCGGGCGTCGCCGACGTCCTCAACGACTGGGTCAGCGACGCCACGGCTGGGCCCGCCACTCTTCCCGCGAGCGATGGCGGGCGCAATGACACCGTGGCACGCCATCAGTCCGGCAAAGGCCACGAGCCGTCGAGTGACTCGATCTCTCATTACGCCAGCGCTGGCCTCCAGGGCGGCCGCATCGGACTACCGTATCAGGGCCAGCTCGAGCGCTCGTTCGGGATGCCCCTCGGCGATATCCCCGTCTATCAGGGCGCGCGCTCGACCGAGGCGGCGCGAGCGATGAACGCTGACGCATACGCCTTCCGCGGCTCGATCGTCCTCGGTGACCGTTCGGACATGCGGACCGTAGCCGAAGAGACGGCCCACGTCCTGCAGTCGCGCGGCGGCGGAATGGATAGTGCGGGTCGGATGACCGATCCGGCGGGCTCGATCGAGAACGAAGCATCATCGGTCGCCGACGCCGTCAGCTCAGGACAGTCGGTGGGCGGACTCTCACAGGGCCTCGGCTCGGAAACCGTCGCGCGGACGCCGACGATGCCCAAGGGCTCGGCGACCGATTACGATCCGACGGGTAAGAAGGGGCCGCTGCTCGGCGGCGGTGGCCAGGGGTCGTCGCGCCAGGTTCAGAACTACCAGTCGAGCTCGACCGAAGACCTGCTCAAGGACAAGATGGACCCGAAGGAGTTCGACACCTACAAGGGGACCGTCGCCAAGAAAGCGGGCGACCTCTCCGAGTCGCAAGCGACGGCGCACACGCACGCTCAGGGTGCGATCTACGAAGACCGGATCACCAACAGCGGTACCGTCGGGAAGGACGGCAAGCAGAGCACGGAAGGAAAAGACGGGCAAGGCGTGACGCAGCTGAGCAAGGTCCTCGGCGGCACAGGGGCGATCACGGGGATGTTGACGGGCGAGCGCAGCGCGGTCGGTGGCTCGATCGGCTACGCCGAGACGACCGAAGGTCGCAGCGCCCTCGAGACCAAGCAGATGCTGGGTCTGGACTACAATGCCCCGGGTTACAACCCGTTCATGAAGGATGACAAGGACCTGAGCCAGGGCTTCAACGACCAGGGGTTGACGCTCGTCAAATTCGGCATGACCGACGAAATGAAGGACGCGGCGCGCGTTTCGACGGGCGGCAACATGACCGACCACGTCAAGAAGCTCGCCGACAAGGGCGACAAGCTGGCGCAGTTTCCGACCTTCAACACCCAGGACCCGAAGGCCAACGACGCCTACCGCGGCACCGGCACGACGGGCACGAGCGAGCTCGTCGACGGCCTCGATACGATGAACCAGGAGCTGACCTTCGCGCAGGCCGACAAGAACAAGCCGGGCGAAGAGAAGAAGGCCTTCCTCTCGCTCCCCGACGGATCGGAGATGATCTACCGCGACAAGGCGGGGGACGACGCGTTGATCGCCACGCTGAAGACCGACGAGAAGACGGGCAAGCAGAACTGGGAGTACAACGCCGAGCTCGCCAAGACCAAGCCCGACGTGTTGATGCAGCACGTCCAGATGGAGCTCAGCGGCCTCACCGACAAGGTCCAGAAGGCGACGGACCTGCAGAAGAAGACGGGCGACGAGGTGCAGAAGCTCGACGGCGAGCAGAAGAAGAAGAAGGGCGAGGTGGCGAAGCTCGAGGGCGAGGTCAGCGGGCTCAAGGCGCAGGTTTCGAGCGCCGACGACAAGACGAAGCCGGGGCTCCAGACCAAGCTCAACGAGAAGGAGCAAGCGCTCTCAAAGGCGAAACAGGCGCTCTCCGAGCTCGACACCAAGCTCGCCGAAGCGAAAACCAAGGCGGACGAGGCGAAGACGGAGTTCGAGAAGTGGAAGGGCAAGCTCGACGAACGCAAACCGACGCTCGACAAGACCCTCGCCGACTGCCAGGCGGCGATG
>JAGQJP010000378.1 GCA_020430585.1 Myxococcales bacterium
CCGTTCTTGCCCAAGGTCGAATAGAAGCCGAAATAGGTGCCGTCGATGATTCCGAAGACCTTCTTGACGCCCTCGGCGGCCAGCATTCTCGAAATGATCTCTCCGCCTTTCAGTGTTTCTTGTCGTTGCAATCGCGGTAGTGCCATGGTACCCCCTATGAATGTCTAGCGCAGCGAGCTGGCGTATGGTTTTCGTCAGAGACGAGCTGAGAGTGGCATTTTTTGACCGAAAGGTCAAACTTTTTCCACCAACCTCGGCTGGAGGATGATCAAGGTGGCGAGAACAAAAGAGAAAAAACGACGCGATCGCGCCGAGGAGATCCGCGAAGCCGCCGATCAGCTTTTCTGCGAAAAGGGCTACGACGGGGTGAGCATGCGCGACATCGCCGAGCGGGCCCAGGTGAACAAAGGCTTGCTCTTCTACTACTACAAGAGCAAGGCCGATCTCTTCGAGCTGGTGCTGGCGCGCTACTACGAGGCGCACCGTGAGGCGCTGGCTTCGGCTTTTGCCGCGGAGGGGACGCTGCGCGAGCGAATCCACAGGATGATCGAGGCGTACATGAGCTTCATGGCCGACAACCAGCGCTACGCTCGCCTCGTGCAACAACAGGTCGCCGAGCTCGAGACCCACGAGCTGATCCAGCGCAACCTCGCGCCATTGTTCGAGTGGACGATCAGCGCCCTCTCCGGGGTGACCGATGCCAACGGCCCGCTCGCGGCGCGCCACTTCTGGATCACCTTCTCCGGTTTGGTGATCAACTACTTCACCTATGCGCCGCTGATCGACAAGCTCTGGAGCGGCGACCCCCTCGCCGCCGAGCAGATCGCCGAGCGACGGGCCCACGTCCACTGGATGGTCGACGCGATCCTCGAGAAGCTCTCGCCCGCCGAGTGAGCCATGCGTCTTGTCTGGTGCTGGCGCCGCGCTTTTTTGCTATACTGTGCAGGGTTTCCCGCTAGCTCGGGTTAACCGTGGGCTCGGCGAAGGAGGAGCGCATGCTACGCGAACAGTCAATCCGCACCAGTCGCTGGTTGGTGGTCGTCGCTGTCGCCTGTTGGGTCGCGGCGTGTGCGACTCCGCTCTCGCCAACCAACGATGCGAGCGGCGCCGATTCGAACAGCGCCGATACGACGGGCGGCGACAGCGCGACGAGCGATACCTCGGCCTGCACGCCCAAACGCGCCCAGTGCGTTGGCCCGAACCTCGAGGTCTGCGCCGACGACGGCTCGGGCAGCGTCACCGTCACCTGCCAGAACGGCTGCCAAAACGGCGAGTGCAAACCGGCGGGCGTCTGCACGCCGAACACGCGCGAGTGCCAACCGAACAAGCTGCGGGTCTGCAACGCCGACGGGCAGTGGGTCGAGACGACCTGCGAGCTCGGCTGCGACAACGGCGCCTGTGTCACGGCTCAGTGCAGCTATGGACAGAAGAAGTGCGAGAGCGCACAACTCTACGTCTGTAAAGAGGATCGTAGCTGGCAGATCACCGATTGCCCCTACGGTTGCGCCAACAACGCCTGCCTCGACCCGGTTTGCGCGGTGGACGAGAAGCGCTGCTCGCCGACCGACGACAAGCAACCGCAGATCTGCAACAGCACGCGGACCGCGTTCGTCGACAACGGCGCCCCCTGCGCCCAGTTCTGCAACAGCGGAGCGTGCCAGCAGGCAGCCTGCCAGCCGGGCGAGACGCGCTGCAGCCTCGACAAGTCGACGCTTCAGATCTGCAACGCGAACCAGACGGGGTGGGAGATCTCGAAGAGCTGCGGCGACGGCTGCGTCGTCGGCAGCGACTCCAAGGCGAGCTGTGCGCTCTGCAGCAAAGGACAACGGCGCTGCACGAGCGGCGTCCCCGAGCTCTGCGACGCGACGAAGGGTTGGATCGCTCAGTCGGCGTGTGATCCCGACTCGGTCTGTCGCGCAGGTCAGTGCCTCTACGCCGTGTTGCTCGACTTCCTCGACATGAACGAGAACTACAACGAATTGGCCTACTACATGGCATACTGCTGGCAGGACTACGGCTCTGGAAACTCGGACGTGATGTGCTTCGCGATCAACAGCGCGCCGCTGCCCCAAACGATCACCTACGACGCGCTGCGCGGCTGGTTCTGCGACGGGGTCAGCGCGGGTACGGTGACCAAGGCGAACTTCGCGTCGGTCAACGGCGACGACGGGAGCGAGATGTTCAGATCGGCCGAGGACATGTTCGGCTGCGTCGGCCTGACCAATGCGATCAACTTCAGCATCGAGACGCAATCGGGAGACCTCCCGGCGGCACCCGTCGGGACTTACTGTCTCTATCTCGACGCGACGCTGATCAACGAGGTCTTCATCGACGAGTGTAGCGACTTTTCGGGAAATTGATCCGAGGCGCCATCGGCGGGCGTGAGGCGAGGAGGCGAGGTGCGAACACGTTGGTACTTGGAGACGCAACTCTATGGCGCACAGGGATTTCTTCCTGGCGCGGAGGATTTCGTCGAGCGCTTCCGCGCCGCGAGGATCGGGCCGACCTCTGCCTTCGTCTTCGATCGCGAGGAAGAGCTGGCCGATGCGATCGCCGCGTTGGCCCAGGAGGGGATCGAGGGCGAGCCGTTCTACGTCTTCGAGCTCGACGACGCGGAGGTGGCGGAGTATCCCGCGCTCTACTTCGGAATCGAGCGCGTCGACGGCTTGATCGGTCCGCGGGGCGTCGACTGTCTGCGCTTCGACCGCTTCGACATCGCCCAGGATCGCGACACGCGGGCGATCATCACCACCGCTCAGATTCGTCGCCTCCTCGAGGGGATGAGCGTCGGCCTCGAATGGCAGTCGATCGCGGCGACCGACGGGCGCATGCTCGTCCATCTACGCGTCGCCAACGAGCTCCCCGAGGCGATCTTCGTCCCTCTCGCCGTCGGCCTCGGCCCCGCGTCTGGCGAATCGGCGTCGAGTGAGGCCGTCGGACCGACCAGCGCCCAAGCGGCATCGGCGGACGAGCCCGACGCGGCGGCGGGAGAGTGGATGGTCCGCAGCGACGGGCGGGACGTGATCTCTCACAATTGCATCCAGTTTCTGCGGCGGGTCGGACTCGCGCTCAGCACCACGGTGCGGATCGGCGAGCGAGTCCACCGCTGGCGCCCCCGCCTGGTGGCCAGCGGCGCTGTGCTCCATGCCCTGCGCAGCACCAACGTTCGCGGTCTGATCGCGCCGCCGACGCCGCTCCTCGCCGAGTCCCATCCCCTGGCGAGCGTCCGCGGCGTCGGGCTCTAGCGTCGCTCGACGCACGCCTCCGCGAGCGCCTCTAGCTCGAATCCGAGGGATTTCCGTCGGTCGCGATCGTCGGTGTGCGCTTGGACGCCTCGGCGAGCCAGCTAGCGTAGTCCGCTGATGCGAAGAAGCCCGCAAACAGTGGACCCAGGAGCTCGCGCAGATCGCGGGCGAAGGCGGCGCGGCGGTCGCCGAGCCAATCGCCGACCGGACGATCGCCGAGGGCGTCGACGAAGAGCCGCAGCTCGTCGACCACCACCCGACGGATCTCGGGGCGTGCGAGATTGTGGCGCAGGACGGCGCTGACGACCGCGGCGATCGCCTCGAGGGGCAGGGCGAGCAGCGGCTCGAGGGCGGCTTCGGTCGGGAGGCGAAACAGACGGCGCGTCGAGGTGGCGACGCGGGAGCGGATCTCGGCCTGGGACTTCGGGTGTGCCGCTCGCGTCGCCAGCTGCTCGATCGCGAGCGAGAGCGACTGCGAGACCGCGCTCTGGACGAGCTTCTTCAGCTGCTCGTCCACCTTCGGCACATGGTCTCCCAGCACCTTGCGGCCGAAACGCGAGGCGGCGTCGAAGGCTCCGCGCCCGAGCGCGCCGACGAGG